>JAJFLD010000185.1 GCA_021772875.1 Ghiorsea sp.
TTGCCTGCCCGTACCAAATTGGTGCGCCTGGCAGGAATCGAACCTGCAACCTACGGCTTAGAAGGCTGTTGCTCTATCCAGTTGAGCTACAGGCGCATACTTTCAGCAGCATGAAAACGAAATATTAAATGGTCGGGGCGAGGTGATTCGAACACCTGACCCTCTGGTCCCAAACCAGATGCGCTACCAGGCTGCGCTACGCCCCGACATTTAATAATACTCCCAACTTTGGAAGGCGGCGAAATTTAGGGCGGCACCCGCCATCCGTCAACCGTAATCTTCAATCTTGCTTTATGAGGCAGAGTAATCAAGAGTCACTCTTGCAAGCTGGGAGACAGGAGGTGTGTATGAATATGGATTTCATTCCGTTATTTTTTGGGGTCGGAGGGCTTATATCTGCCTACTTACTCTATAGATTGATTATACAACATGATGCAGGCGAGGGTAAAGCCGTCGCTATTGCCGAGGCCATTCACCTCGGTGCCATGGTTTTTTTAAAGCGTGAATATCTTATATTATTGGGCTTTGTATTGGTTGTGGCTGCCCTGCTCTCGGTCAGTTTGGGCGCACAAACTACGATTTCATTTTTATTGGGCGCTGGTTGCTCTGCCCTTGCTGGTTATTTTGGCATGTTTGCCGCGACCAAAGCAAATATCCGAACCACAGTGGCTGCCAACAAAAAAGGTGCCGCAGCTGCTCTGAGCATCGCTTTTTATGGTGGCTCGGTTATGGGGCTCACTGTTGCCGCGCTAGGTCTTATCGGGCTTGGTACACTGTATTTGTTTTTTGGTGGTGACCCTGAAACAGCACATGCCATTCACGGCTTTGGCATGGGGGCATCTTCAGTTGCCCTGTTCTCACGTGTTGGTGGTGGTATTTTCACCAAAAGCGCTGATGTTGGCGCAGATTTGGTGGGTAAAATCGAAGCAGGTATTCCTGAAGATGACCCGCGAAACCCTGGTGTGATTGCAGATAACGTCGGTGATAATGTCGGTGATGTCGCTGGTATGGGCTCTGATATTTTCGAATCGTATTGTGGCGCTATCATTGCCACCATTGCTATGGCATCCACCATGGCAGCCGATGTCTTAGACCCGCTTGGTCAACAACAAACGCTCATGTTTTTACCCCTTGCTTTAGCCTCATTAGGGCTACTTTGTTCTATCGCGGGCATTTTCTTGGTACGTCTATTTGCCCACAAATCTCCTGATCTGGCACTTCGCGTGGGCACCATTGGTGCATCTGTCATCTTTATTTTAACATCCTACTTTCTAATCCATGCACTTGAAGTATCAACGCATGTTTGGGGTGCTGTGCTCGCAGGTTCTATAGGTGGCATCATGATTGGCCTTATCACTGAATATTATACTGGTGGCCAACCTGTGCTTGATATTGCCAAGTCTGGCGAAACTGGCCCTGCCACGGTGATGATTTCAGGTTTGGCTGTGGGTATGCAATCGGTAGTGATTCCTGTGTTAACCATTTGCGCCATCATCTTTGCCTCTACGTCGCTATGTGGCTTGTATGGTGTTGGCATTGCCGCCGTAGGCATGCTGGCAACCGTAGGCATTACGATGGCTATTGATGCATATGGGCCAGTTGCTGATAATGCAGGTGGTATTGCTGAAATGGCAGGTTTGGGTGAAGCAACACGCAAAATCACAGATTCTTTGGATGAATTAGGCAACACCACTGCGGCCATTGGTAAAGGTTTTGCCATTGGCGCGGCAGCTCTTGCAGCCCTTGCAATTATCGCTGCTTTTGTGCAAACAGTATCATTACATCAACCAACATTCTCCCTGCGTTTAAATGACCCTGTGGTGTTGATTGGTTTATTTATTGGGGGAACCATTCCTTTCCTTATTGCCTCACTTACCATGACAGCGGTGGGTGATGCCGCTTTTGCCATGATCAAAGAAATTCGCCGCCAATTCAAAGAGATTGCAGGGCTGATGGAAGGCAAAGCTGAACCCGATCACCAGCGCTGTATTGAGATTGCAACCAATGCAGCATTGAAGAAGATGATTTTACCTGGCGTGCTGGCGATTTCCTCACCTGTGGTTGTTGGTTTTGGTTTGGGAGCAGAAGCTTTAGGCGGTATGTTGGCTGGCGCTTTGCTGTGTTGTGTGTTGATGGCATTGATGATGGCCAATGCTGGTGGTGCATGGGACAACGCTAAAAAACATGTGGAAAAGGGTAATCTTGGTGGTAAAGGTTCTGCAACCCATGCTGCCGTTGTGGTTGGTGATACCGTGGGTGATCCATTCAAAGATACTTCTGGCCCTTCGATGAACATTCTCATCAATGTGATGGCGATTGTTTCACTGGTGATTGCTCCCCTACTTAGCTAAAAACCTATGAGCAATATTTTAATCGCTTTGGGTGGCAACTTAGGGGCTGTACGCGACAGCTTTGATACTGCTTGTGATATGCTTAGCCAAACCTGCCATATCATCAGCAAATCAAAACTTTATACCACCCCTGCCATTGGCCCCTTGGTGGATGGTAAACCACAGCCTGATTACCTCAACGCAGTCATGCATGTGGTCAGCACCTTAGCACCTTATGATTTATTGCAAGAGCTACACCGCATTGAAGCTGTGCACGACAGAAAGCGGAAAGAGCATTGGGGCTCGCGCACCCTAGACCTAGACCTGCTTGATTATGAAAATGTAATCTCAGATACACCCACTTTAATGCTGCCTCATCCTCACATCCAAGATCGTTTGTTTGTATTATTACCTCTAGCAGACATTGACCCCAATTGGACACACCCTAAACTGGGCACAAACGTGCAAACCATGATTGAAGCATTGACCCAAAAAGGTCAGCCCTTA
>JAJFLD010000186.1 GCA_021772875.1 Ghiorsea sp.
CAAAGCATATAAAGCACACGTAGGCCATCAAGCATAAATGCCAGTTTTAAGCATTCAAACCAATGCGTTGGTGCAAGATAAAACAAACTTCTTAACACAAGCCTCGTTATGGGTCGCCGAGGCACTAAGCAAACCTGAAAGCTATGTGATGATTCACCTATCCGATGATGAGACTATGAGTTTTTCTGGGACAACAGAGCCTTTGGCATATGTTGAGCTCAAAAGCTTAGGTTTGACAAGTAGCCAGACAGCAGGCCTATCCAAGACATTGTGTGCTTTCTTACAAAAAGAGCTGCAAGTCGATGCTTCGCGTATATACATCGAATTTTCCGCACCTGAGCGGGCTATGTTTGGTTGGAATAGCGGAACATTTTAAATCGTCATAAGTTGCGAATTAGACACGTATAAGAACATATGTCGTCCAAACCATCAGCATAAACACGAAACAAGACCCGGACTCCTACATTCGTTTTATAAAAAACCCAGAGCATCTAGAATAAAATGTATACGTGAAAAGCTTTGTGTTCTTTTTAACTCTGAGTTCATACTGTCTTGTGTGTCCTCAAGTTGTCGAAGCCTTTTTTCTAGTTTTACTTGTTTTGCGTACGCAGACTTTTGAATCAATTCGTCGATTTTACCAGTATCAAACAGTTCTAATATCTTAGTTAAGTCATCGCGCTCAACCCATGTGCCATGTGATGAGCAAGAATCCAACATAATTCCAGAACTATTTAAGAACACATTGTGAAGCATGGGCTCGGAACAAACGGAGCAGTTTAAATATGCTGTTCGAGTGCTTTTTGGCTGCGAGCTTTTTAATTCATTCAATGCAGTAATGATTTTTTTGTATACGACAGGTTGTGATAAAGCCTTTTGGAATTTTAAGACTTCACCCTTATCAAACCAAATCCCATTACAATTGGAACAATGGTCAAGCTCCAAATCAGCTAAGGTAATGATATGTGTTGTAATTTCGCATGTAGGGCATTTAATTGGTACGTGAGCGTCTCTTGTTTTAACTGACTGTACTGCTCGATTGCAATGAACGCACTTTTTACTGAGTTTGGATGTTGCTTGCTTACAATGTGGACACTTGATTACATTTTTCTTGAGACTGGTAGACACAATATATACTCTCCCGAACTTCTTAATTAAGGTTAGTTGCTTGGTTAGCTGTTGTCTACATGTTGCATATGCTCAACCCTTATATGTTGCCACGGTATTATTTTTCTTAGCACTAGGGTTGGCACGTGATCTCAAAATCAACGTGATAATGTTCATCGTGCCTTACCCATGAGCGCTTGTTAGAGAACTGAATATTTTTCTTGAGATATTGACCATATTTAGTGTTCATGAGATAGGGTTGTAGTTTTGGGTCGAAGATTACACGCCAAAGGTTTAGTTTCTTTGCAATTGCTGCTTTGTGTAAAGCAACGATATGGGCAGCTAGCGCCTCATAATCGATTTCATACACATCATATTTTCCAGCACTATCAAACTCAATGGCATAGCCAAGTTTATTGAAGAAGTGGGTAGGCAGGTGAACTGATTCCCCCTTGTTGTTTGTAACCGGAACCATAAAATCTGCGGATAGACCATTGCGGTGCGTTTTATGCGGCTTAAGTTGACCGCCTTCTTTGAACCCTGTTTCAGCATATTTATACACTTTTCCAGGGGCTTCCGTTTCAAGCCATTTATAAGCGGTTAGTATTATTTCTCTTACTTCTGAGTGAACATAGGTTCTACCCAAAACTTCAGCGGACGCGCTGTAGCTAACGAAGTTATTTCCCTCGCTCGGTAATTTTACCCCGCCTTCAAGTCGTCCATTTGCGGTTGTTCCATAGCAAATGCTCTCACCCGCATTTGCAACGGAACTCATAATAGAAACCAAAATGATTAAATACTTCAATTCCAACCCCTCTAAGTTATAGAAGATAGATGCTTCGTTTGAGGTTGTCTATTTTACAGTGTTTAGGTGCTTGCTTGTTAAATGAAACACTGCCCTTGTATATCTACCCACGAACAATAGCCTCCGCCGCCCCTAAAAAATCATTGCACCATGATGTGCCGTGATTAAAACTATATGTCACACGGATGAACGCTTTGATTTCTACAACTGGTATTACAATGCAATTTGGGCAAAAGCCCCTCTTCGAAAATGTTACGGTGAAGTTTGGTGATAACAATCGTTATGGCCTGATTGGTGCCAATGGCTGCGGTAAATCGACTTTTATGAAGATTTTAGGCGGCGATTTGGTGCCGACTGCGGGCACTGTGCAAATTGGTGAACACCAACGCATTGGTAAACTGCGTCAAGATCATTTCGCTTTTGAAGAACATACAGTGATTGATTCTGTGATGATGGGGCATGAGCTGCTTTGGAAAATCAAAACTGAGCGTGATGCGCTTTATGCAAAGCCTGATTTTAGTGAAGAAGATGGTATGCGCGCTGGTGATTTGGAAGCGCAATTTGCTGAGCTTGATGGTTATAGTGCTGATGCCAATGCGGGCGATTTATTGCTGAGTATGGGTATTCCATTGGAAGAACATTTTAGCTTGATGAAATCCATTGCCCCGGGCTGGAAGCTGCGCGTATTGCTTGCCCAAGCCTTGTTTGGCGATCCTGAAATTATTCTGCTTGATGAGCCAACCAACAACTTGGACATCAATGCTATTCGTTGGTTAGAAACAGTGATTATGTCGCGCAATGCAACCATGATCATTATCTCCCATGATAGGCATTTCTTAAACAGCGTATGCACGCATATGGCCGATGTGGATTATGGCGAGATTCGTTTGTATCCAGGTAATTACGACGACTACATGGAAGCTGCGGCCTTGGTGCAAGCCAAATTATTGCAAAGCAATGCCAAAAAATCTGAAAAGATTGAAGAGCTACAAGCGTTTGTGCGCAGATTCTCTGCCAATGCCTCAAAATCTACCCAAGCCCAATCAAGGGCCAAACAAATTGATAAAATCCAATTGGATGAAGTGAAAGTGTCGAGCCGCATCACACCTTTCATCCGCTTTACACAAGACAAAAAACTTTTCCGCGTGGCTTTAGAGCTTAAAGGCATCAGCAAAGGGTTTGATGAAAAACCATTGTTTAAAAACTTTGATTTTATGCTTACTGCCGGTGAACGCATTGCCGTGATTGGTGCAAATGGTATTGGTAAAACAACCTTTATGCGTTGTTTGGCTGGTGATTTAGAAGTGGATTCAGGCATTGTGAAATGGTCTGAAAATGCGCAACTTGGTTATTATGCTCAGGATCATTCCCATGACTTTGTACAGAATGAAAGCCTTTACGACTGGATGGCACAGTGGAAAAAACCAGAACATGGCGAACAAGAAATTCGTGGTATTTTGGGGCGTATGTTGTTTTCTTCCAACGATATTGCTAAAAAAGTGCAACAGCTTTCAGGTGGAGAGCAGGGGCGTATGCTTTTTGGTAAGTTTATGTTCAAAAATCCAAACGTATTGCTGCTTGATGAACCAACCAACCACATGGATATGGAGTTTATCGAATCGTTGAATATGGCCTTAGAGCATTATGAAGGTACGTTGGTGTTTGTATCTCATGACCGTGAATTTGTATCTTCGCTTGCAACACGCATCATTGAAATCACCGAAGATGGCATCATGGATTATCATGGGACGTACGAGGAATACCTCAAATCCCAAGGCGTCTCTTGAGCTTAAAATCGTCCATCTCGGCGTTGGTGCACCTTGCCAATAGCGCTGCTATAGGCTGCGGTTTCCGCCTTGATATGGGCGATTTTACATCCCATTCCTGACTTGAATTTAAGGTAGATGTTGCTGATGAAAAGTGCGATGGCAAAACATATTTTAGTAAAAACCAAGCCTGAGGCGGAGTCGTTAAAACAGCACCTTGCCAAGGGTGAAGACTTTGCCAAGTTGGCGCGGCAGCATTCATTATGCCCTTCGAAAAAACGCGGTGGCGATTTGGGTGAAATATTTCCTGGGCAATTGGTCAAAGCTGTTGAACAAGTCATTTTCAAAAAAGAGTTACACAAAGTGCAAGGTCCTGTGAAAAGTAAGTTTGGTTTTCATCTGATTATCACGTACTTCCGTGATTAAACATCAGAATGATTAATATCCGTTAATATAAAACCGATTGACGCTCGGTTTTATCGCAGCATAATTCGCCGCGGCAATAATTTTGCCTTAGAAGGAGAATTTGCTGCATGCTTCCTGCCAAACGACAAAATCTGGGTGAATTAGAAATGGCTGTGCTTGAGCACCTTTGGCTTAAGGTTTCAGGCGATGCAAAAGCTGTGCACAATTGCATTGGCACGCCTCGTGGTATTTCACAAAACACCATTCAATCCACTTTAGAGCGTTTATTTCGTAAAGGTCTTCTTGGCCGCGAGAAAGTTAGCCATGCTTATGTGTATTCTCCTTTGGTGCAGCGCGAAGAGTTGATGACACAGTTGATCGATGAAGTGGTGAAAACACTTTCAGATGGTAAAACTGATTATTTGTTATCTGCATTTGTCGATTATGCAGCGCGAGCTGATGAATCCAGCTTGGATCGTTTGGAACAATTGATTGCCCGACGTCGTGAAATCGAATCTTTGGAAAAAGAGCATGAATAATTATTTCGGACTTTTCGAATTTGTGATGATTGTGAGCTTAGGTTTTTCACTGCTGGTGGCTGTGGTTAGCGCTGTCATTTACCCTTTTGTTCAGACTAAGCTGCAAGCTTTAGCGCCAGCGCGACGTGCCAACACCTTGTTGCTTTGGTCGCTTGCACCAACGCTTGTTGGTGTGGTATTTACATTGTTATCTTTTGTGCCTTCTTTCTTGAGTTTGATGGGCATTGTGCAAGATGACTGCACCGTGCATGACGCTCATTTTCACCTTTGTTTGATTCACCCACCGCTACCTTTAGACAGTATGATGTCTTGGGTGCTTGTTGCCTTTTTGGGTATTTTCTTTGTTGTTGCGACCTTCTTTTTCATGCTTGGGCTTGTTCGCGCGTTGAAGTTTCGCAAAATTTTGATGCTGACCAGCTATCAACATGCGCGTTTTGATGTTCGGGTGGTTGAATCCAAAAAACCATTGGCTATTGCCGTGGGTTTTTATCATATGCGGGTGTTTATATCCGATTATTTGTTGCAATCACTTTCACCACGGCAGTTGGATGTGGTGTTGGCACATGAACAAGCCCATTTAAACCGAAAAGATGCTTTATGGCATTTGGTTGGTTATGTATTTTCGTTTGCACATATGCCTTGGTTACGCACACGCCTGCTTTCAGATATGAATTTGGCAAGTGAACAAGCTTGTGATGAAGTGGCTGCAAGCAAAACAGGGGATAGATTGTATGTGGCCAATACAATTGTTTTTCTTGAGCGATTATTTAGCAAACAGCAAGTACCTGCACATGCCTTTTCAATCATGGGTAGCAATATTCAACAAAGGGTAGAATCGTTGTTGCGAGCACCCGTTGTACATCATCCTAGTTATACGTTTTATATGACGACCATTATTTCACTGCTTATCTTTTCACTTACTTCAGTGAGTGAGTTCCACCATCAAATAGAGCACATATTAGAGCTACTTACGAGGCAATCATAACCATGTTAGATGTTGATAACATTAGTACAGATAGTAAAACCAAGATGAAATCACTCTCCAAGCACATCATTGTACCCATAGGATTATTGCTGTTCACGCAAACTGCTGCATTGGCCGCAGAAGAGCATGTTTTTACGCTCACGCAAAGTGTGCAACGCGCCATCACTGTGGCCCCTGAAATGAAAGCGGCAAAGGCAGAAATCGGAAAACAATTCGGCGCTTTGGAGAGTGCAAGTGCGTGGCCAAATCCTACGGTGAGCTTGCAAGTTGATGACAATTTAAATCGAGAAGTGAATAGAACGGGTTATGCAATAACCGAGCTTTCCATTTCACAGCCTTTACCATTTTGGCGCTTAGAAAGTCAACGCCAACAGGCCGAGGCCTTGATCAATGGTGCTGAGGCACAGCGAAATCAACAGCAATTGATGCTGGAATTTCAAGTGGCAAAACTTTTTCATGATTATCAACTCAAAGAGGCCAAGTTGAAGCTGGCAGAGCAGCGTTTGAGA
>JAJFLD010000187.1 GCA_021772875.1 Ghiorsea sp.
TCTAGCATGGTTCGTGCCGAAATATCGTGTTTGAGGGTGATGACATCTGCCATCCATTTTACTTGTGCGGGCACATACCAGCGACGCAATGATTTACCTTGCCCTTGTTCAGCAATAAGTGATACGCGTTTGGGTAAATAACGTAATGTTGGCAACGACCAACGTACCTTACCTTTGATGTTTGGCCACCGTTGTACGTTGATGAGTTCCGCTATTGCACCTTTTGCCGATGGTTGGTCGGCAAAAAATGCCGCAAGTGAAGCTTTGAGTGCTGGATCAACCACACGCTCTGTTGCAGATGCAGGTTGAAACACCAGCAAAGCAAGAAGAAAAAGGCTGATTTTAAACATCGGATTAACGTTTTAGCCCATTGGCATTTTGTAGCATTTCATCTGCAGCCTGCACTGATTTTGAGTTCATTTCATAGGCGCGTTGTGCCGCTATCAAGCTCACCATTTCATCCACCATATTCACATTCGACATTTCCAACATACCTTGCCCCAATCCGCCAAAGCCATTTTCACCGGGGTTGCCTGTCAAAGGATTACCAGAAGCATTGGTCGCTTGAAAAATAGAGCTGCCAAGGTGAGATAAACCAGCGGGATTGCTGAAATCGACGATTTGTAATTGTCCCACTACAGTAGAAACGGAACCAGCTTGTTCGACAGAAACAGTACCATCTTGACCAATGTTCACGTTTAATGTGTCAGCAGGCAGAGTGATGGCAGGTTGTACAACATCACCATTGGCCGTCACTAACTGGCCTTGTGCATCACGACTAAAAGAGCCCGAACGAGTATATCCAATTTCACCATTGGGCAGTTGAACCTGAAAGAAACCTTTGCCTTGAATGGCAATATCAAGTGGGTTGTTGGTTTGCTGAAAACTACCCTCTGAAAAGACATATTCTATGCTTGCCGTTTTAACACCCAAGCCCACTTGAATGCCTGATGGTAATTGTGTGCCTGCGGCACTGGCTTCGGCACCTGGAGATTTGATTTGCTGATACATCAAATCTTGAAAGTTGGCTCTGCCGCGTTTAAAACCAGCGGTATTCACGTTGGCAAGATTATTTGAAATCACATCGACATTGGTGGTTTGTGCTGCCATACCTGTTGCTGCTGTCCAGAGAGAACGCATCATAATAAAATACCTCGCTTATAAGTGTTTGTATATTGCATCATTGTTTAAGTGGTTAACCTTGAATCTTACCAACATTGGAGCTTAATTGCCCCGACAATTGGTTATATTGTTCAACGATTTTCATGGTTGATTCGTACGAACGCAGTGTTGCCACCATTTCTGTCATGGCCAACACAGCATTCACGTTGGAGCCTTCTAATGCACCATGTTTGACTACGATATTACCTGCAGCGGGTGTTGTGTTGCCGGCTGAAGTGATCAGCAATGTGCCTTCTGCTTGTTTGAGATCGTTGGGATTATTGAGTGTGACCAAACCAAGTTGGGCAACTTGTTCATTGTTGACAAAAATCATGCCTTCATTGGTGCCTGAAACTTGTCCTTGGGGTAGGTTGATGGGGCTGCCCGAGTCATCGAGCACTGCCAAACCACCTTGTGTAATAAGGTTGCCTTCATGGTTAAGGGTAAAGTTGCCAGCACGTGTTAGAGCAATGCTGCCATCGGTTTGTTGCACTTGAAAATAACCATCTGCCACAATGGCAAAATCAAGCGGGTTACCTGTTTGTTGTAGGTTACCAGCTTTGGTATCGATGTATTGTGAACCCATGCTTAAGTAGGAGGCTGCTTGTTGGTTTTTTCCAGAGCCCATAAGATTGTCTGTGAGTATTGATTTAAAAGAGGAGCGAGAGGCTTTGTAACCTGTAGTATTCACATTGGCGAGGTTATGAGTGATGTTATCTAGGCGATTTTCAGCCATTTTGCTTGCGACACCTGAAATAAAGAAACCACGTTGCATATTATACTCCTCTATATTGCTTACAGGAGTAGGGAGCAGGATTGATGCCAAAGCGTATTTTAAGCTAAACCACTGTTTTATAGGAATAAATATATTGGTAAAAATATACTGAAGGCAGTAATTGCCCTTAACAAGAGGGTATATTTTTCCTTCAGCGTTTTTTTGAAAGGGGTCTATTCAGTTTGATTGGATTTCTGTTTGATGGCGAAATACATATGCAATACACCCATGCAACCATGGCCTACCATATAAGTGATCAATAAGCTTGTTAGGTTTTCATGTGTTTCTTTTAAAAAACCTGACCAAGCCAAACCATTGGACCAAGATAAATACCAAATCAAACCAGACAAAAGCACGACAATCAATGCACCCAAACCAAGGCCTTGCACAACTGCAGCGATGCCCATGGCATTGGCTTCAGGTAACTTGCGGTTTTTAAGTTGTTTAAAGTCATTTTTTATTTGCGCGTAGTCAGCCTGCTTATGAGGGAAGAAGTAGTTTAGGCCACGATTTTTTAAGACAACATAAATAAAGACCAAGGCAATGGGCAGTGTGATCAAACCAGTGATGATGTGTATCCATGTGCCATAATGATGGATGAGGTTTTTGCTGATTTCGCCAGTGTTGGTGAAGCCCATGAAATTACTGACGATAATTTGGCTTAACACTAAACATATCACCACGATGTGAAGTGTTGCAGTGAGCGGTGTTTGTCTATCTCGAATATATTGTTTAATCGCTGGTATTGTTTGCATAAATACTCTTTGGGAAACCTTAAATGTATAAGGTGATTTTATTTTTCTAAATGAGCTTGTTGGGTAAGGCCATTTCTTCGGCGGCAACATAAACCACAGCAGGATAAACTGGGCCAATATCCACCATGGTCCAGGAACCTTCGCGTTTGCCCAATTCGATGTCAATCACATCACCTATGCGCAATTGTTGTAAGATGGTTTTGGGCAACACCACAGGGCCAATCATGGCTTTAGGGTCGTTGTCAAATGCAAGCCAGAGCTCAGCGTCTGTAGTTTGGGCGACACGGGCATGGCCTTCTTTAAATGTTTCAAAACGTTTGCCTCGCAAGCGTGGCGATATGCCGCCACCAAGACGGATATGATAAAGTAATAAGTGGGCTGCAATGGCAGCGCGTTTAGCATCAGGCAGGGTGTCTTGAATGGTGTCTTGCCATGATTGTGCTTGGGCTGGGCTTAGCCACTGCTGTGTTTTGGCATAATTGACCCAATGCAATAATGTTTCAGCAGCATATTGCACAAGCAATGAATCCACCCCAGGGTCGCGCAATAAATGCCATGCGATAAAATCACGCAAGTATTCGGCATCAATGCGTTCAAAAGGTAGCCCTTCTAAGGAAGGGGTATTATCTTGATCACCTTCCATAAGCTGGGTGACAAAATTTTCAAGGGATTCCTCCCATTCCTGATGATTTGTGTCATCTTCGATTTCGTCGGCTTGGAACAAATCGGAATAATATATGAGATATTCGCTAAATAAATCGAATATACGTTCATTTTTTTCTATTGATTTGGTGCTGGCATTTTCTTCTTTTTGTCGATGGGAAAGGAAGCGATCAAAGGTTTCTTGCAATGTTAAACTCATTTTAAGGCTCCCGTAGTTGTTGTCTGGCTGGTGAATAGTTAAGCTTCGCTTTTTTAAGCAGTAGGCAACAGTATCATGAGAAGTTTCGATGAGAAAGCTGATGGTAGAAAAACAAAGGAGCAATCACCATGTTGATTAATGTAACTTCAGTTCGTACAGGGAATATTTTGGACTGGGATGGTGGTTTGTGGAAAGTGGTGAAAACCCATCATGTGACTCCGGGCAAAGGCGTGGCATGTATGCAGCTTGAGATGCGCCATCTCGAAAAAGGTAATAAAACCAACAAACGTTTCAACTCCACTGAGAAGGTTGATCGTGTGGTGTTGAGTCAACGTAAAATGCAATTTTTGTATCTTGATGGTGACCAATACAACTTTATGGATACGGAAACGTATGATCAAATTGCTCTTGGTGAAGATATGCTTGAAAATGCAATTCCTTACATGTTGCCTGAGATGGAAGTGGAAGTAGAGTTCCACGAAGAACGACCTTTGAATGTTAAGTTGCCACAATCGGTGACTTTGGAAGTTGTTGAGTGTGATGCAGCGATTAAGGGTCAAACTGCGACAAGTTCGTATAAACCAGGGGTATTAGAAACAGGTGCGTCTATTATGGTTCCGCCTTATTTGGAATCAGGCACAAAAGTACGCGTGAATACAGAGACTGGTGAATATATGGAACGCGCGTAGTTAAATTATTTAGACATAACATTGTGGTAGTGGTTAGAGTGTAAAAAAATTAAAGTTTGAGGGTATGATGATGAAAGAAAAAGTTTGGGATTTGTTTGTGCGGGTATTTCATTGGAGCTTGGTGGTAAGTTTTACCCTGACCTACGTGGCTGTTGAATATGGCTATGATGAAATTCATGAGTGGTTAGGTTATTTCCTCACTGTCCTTATTACAGTACGTATCATTTGGGGTTTTGTCGGCTCAAAATATGCACGTTTTTCAACTTTCATCTTCCCCGTGTCTGAATACATTGAGAATTTTAAAGCTATCCTGACAAGTAAGCACCAGAAACATTATATGGGGCATAACCCGCTTGGTGGTGCGATGGTGTTTGCTTTGATTACAGGTTTGGTTGTGTTGTCTTTCTCTGGTTTGGTGTTGTTAGGTTGGAGTGAATATACAGGGCCAGTTTGGGCTTTGGCTATCCCTGTCTCTGAAGGCTTTGGTAGCACGATTGAATTTATCCATTACAAGCTTCCTGAAGTGATGTTGTTTTTGATTGGTGCACATATTTTAGGTGTGTTTGTTGCCATGAAACAACATCGTGAAAACCTTGTGCGTTCTATGTTTAACGGTTATAAAAAGAAAGAAAGTTAATCTTCAAGGTTGTTGCTTGGCTGGCAGGGCAAGCTGTTTACAATCGCAGTGAGGGTTGAAACAGCTTGATTAAATTCAGCCTCACCGATGTTTTGAAGTGTTTCATCACTTAGCGTTTGAAGCTCAGGACAAATTTTGCCAAAGGCATCAATGCCTTCTTTGGTGATATGGGCGCGAATAATGCGGCGGTCTTGCTGGTCTTGAATGCGCTCGACCAGTTTGCTTGCCACCAATGAGTTTAATAGACGTGTAATAGACGCTTTGTCTTTGCCTAAAATATCAGCGAGCTTTTTTTGTGGTAAACCATCAAAATGATGGATGATCATCAATGCATCAGCAGCTTCAGGTGTAATGTCATAACCTAGTTGCGCATAGATTTGACTTGTTTGCTGCCGCACATAACACATCAGGTGTCCCATCAGCGGCATCAATTGTCCTATTTTAATGTTGAGTGTAGTGCTTTGATGTTGATTCATTGGCGCATCGTAACTGCAATAGTTAACACAATCAATAGTTGACATTGTTAACCATTAATTTTACGGTTCGTCGCAGTGAAATTTATGCGGATGATACTGAAAGAGAAGGTGGGTGTGCTGGTGATAAAACAAATCATATTATTATGTGGCTTGTGCATGTTTTTTGTAGGCCAAGTCAATGCTGCAGAACCCGCAAAACCTTTAAACTTTTTCAACATGTTAAACGAAGTTTTTGAAAAAAATCCAAATGTACAAGCCTCAATGTTGCAGGTGGATATGCGTACTGCTGAGCGCAATCAACTTGAGGGTGTGCTTGATACCCGTTTTGGAGGTAGCGTTGGTTTGAGTGATGAGGTGAAACCAACCACGAGTCCATTTGCGCCAAGTGGCACCAGCTTAGGGTTTGTTGCTGGACAAGTTGTGCAACCTTTTTCAGATGGTAGCTCGCTGACGGGTACGTTGAAGTATAATAAATCCAAGCTGACTTATCCCAACACTGTTAATCCGGCATTTCAATCCAGCCCCAATCCTACTTACCAGCATCAAATTGACTTGATTTATCGTTATCCGCTTGTCGGCGGCGCAGGCAATCCCAATTACCATTACCAAAAAGAAGCAGGTGAGGATGAAATTAAGGCTGCCCAATTGCGAATCGCAGTACTTAAAGAACAGCTGACCAGTCAAGCGATTGGTTTTTACGCACAATTTATTTTGAATGATTTGTCGGTAAAATTAGCACAAGATGCAACTTTGAGAGCAGAGCAGTTGCTTAATAATCAAAAAAGTCGCGAAAATTTTGGTTTGGCTGAAAAAGAGGATCGTTTACAAACTGAAGCTCTTTTGAGCATGCGCCAATTTCAACAAGTACAAGCCATGGCAACAAGAGATGCTTCACAAACGGCTTTGAATCGGTTGATGCATCAAGATGGGAATATTTTGTTATCACCAAAACTTGAGCCACTTCATATGAACCTGAGATCGGTGGCTGATATGTTGGATGCAGCTGAGCAGCGCCGCCCTGTGTTTAAGGTTTTGGATGCGCAATATGCTGCGGCACAAGCGCGTTTGGCGATGGTGGAAGCGGCGGGTGATTATCAATTGGATTTGGTGGGACAAGTTGGGACAAGGGCACTGGATGGCAGTGCCGGTGGTGCCTTGGTTCAAGGTTTTACCATTGATGATAGGTATATCGGATTGCAAGTCGAATTCAGCGATGTTTGGGGGCATAAAGCAAATCGGGCCGCTATACAGAGCAATGTACTGGCTTTAGAAAACATTAAAATTGAACGCAAAAGAATGCACGAAGACTTGGAGACTGAGCTTGCCATCACACGCATTGCACTGCTTAACGGTGAAGGCACCTTGCAAGCAGCTTTGCGACAAGTCGAAGCGGAAAAGAAAAAATACAATGGAGAGTTGGCGCGGTATAAACGTGGTAGATCTTCCACAGCAGTGATTACACAATTTGAAGGTGACTTAAGCGCAGCGCGCCTGCGTGCTTTGATTCAACAGGTTAATGTTCAGGTGGCAGAATATAAGCTGGCCTTGGCTTTGGGTGAGCTGTTGCCGATGCTGCCTAACAAGCAGGCGAAAAACACTGCAGGAGCAGAGCAATGAGAAGTATGATCGCCTTTTTTGTTAAACGTGGTTTATTGGTTAATATGATATCCGGCATGTTGTTTTTAGGGGGTGTTTATGCCGCACTTAACATCCAACGTGAAGCATTTCCAAGTGTGAACTTTGATTTGGTTGTGGTGGGCGCTGCATACCCTGGCGCATCACCGCAAGAGCTAGAGCAGCTTGTGGTGACACCTATAGAACGTGAGTTAAAAAGCGTGGATGGCATCAAACGCATGACTTCAACGTCTTTTCCTGGCTCTATGGAGATATTGTTAGAAATCGACCCTAATTACAGCGACCGATCGCGTTTTGTATCGGATGTGCAACAAGCCATTAACCGTGCCGTTTTACCAGCGGAGCTGCCGCATCAACCGTTTGTGAAAGAGATTAAATCTGAGTTAACCCCAGTCATTTCATTTTCTATTTTTGGCCCCATTCCTGAGCTCGAATTAAAACATATTGCAAATATGATTGAAGATGATTTGTTGAATATTAAAGGTGTATCTAAGGTTACGGTTCAAGGTGATCGCAAAGAAGAAATTAGAATCACCCTAAACCCACAAAAAATGCAGAAAAATCATGTCTCTACTGAAGAAGTGATTCAATTGATTCAGAAGTGGAATGTCAACGCACCTGGTGGTCAAATTAAGACGGTTGGTGGTTTAAAATCAATTCGTATCAATGGCGAGTTTACTTCCGCTCAAGATGCAGGGAAATTGGTTTTGCGAGCCAATGAACTGGGTGAAGCGCTTTATTTATCTGATGTTGCAGATGTCAGTCAAACACTGGAAGAACCCCGTAAATATGTTGATGCTATGGGTGAGCCGGCCATGAATTTCACCGTGGTCAAAAAAGTTGATGCCGATATTATTAAAGTGGTGGATAGGGTGCGTGCGTATTTGCCTACGATTCCAAAGCATTATAATGAAGCAATTCAGCAACGCGCATACATGGACTTTTCAATCAATACTCGGATTCGTTTGAATGTTTTGACCAGCAATGGCGCCATTGGTCTTATTTTTGTTTTGATTTCATTGTTTTTATTCTTACGCCCTTCAGTTGCAGTAACAACTTCGTTGGGGCTACCTATTATTTTCTTTTCAGGCTTGCTCGTGCTCTATTTGATGGGCACAACATTAAATCTACTGACGATGTTCGGCTTTATCATTGTCTTGGGGTTGATGGTTGATGATGCTATTATCATTGGTGAGAACACCACATGGCATATGGAGCGAGGCCTGAGTCCTGAAGATGCTGCAATTAAAGGTACACATGAGCTTTTAGGTCCTGTGACGGCAACGGTGCTAACCACTGTGGTTGCATTTTTACCCATGATGTTCATGGATGGTATTATTGGTAAATTTATTTATTCGATTCCTGTTGTGGTGGTTATTCTGCTAACATTTTCATGGGTTGAGGCGATATTTATTTTACCCAATCACATTACAGATTTTGCCAATCCAAAGGCGCATCCAAAAGAGAGAAGAGTGCTTGTTTGGATTACAGATGGATATGAAAAGATGTTACGATGGGCGCTAAAACTACGTTATTTAACCTTTGCACTTACGATTGCCGCTTTTGTGGGTGCACTGCTGTTGGCAAGTGTGGTTAAGTTTCAATTGTTTCCTCCAGGTGCAGAAGATCAATTTTATATACAAGTGGCGATGCCCGTGGGCAGCACTTTAGATGAGACCCGAACTACCCTGCTTAAAATGGATTCAGCAGTGCGGAAGCGTGTTGATCCTACATTGTTAGAGACCACAGTGGCGGTAGCTGGTACCAATCAAGCCAATGAACAAGAGAGTATCAAACAAATTGGTGATCGATTTGGTAATTTGAGAGTAATCTTAACATCGTTTGCTTCACGTGATGTTTCAGCCTATAAAGTGATGGCAGATGTTAAAGAAGGTTTTGAAGAGCAGTTTCCTCAAGCCAAAGTAAACTTTGTTATGCTCAAAGGTGGCCCGCCGACAGGCAAAGCTTTACAAGTTGAAATCACGGGCACGGATGAACACAGAGAGAAAAGTGGCGAAGCATTAATTGCACTTTTGAGTCAGATGAAAGGTGTGCATTCGATTGAGAGTGGCTTGCAAGAGGGCGTGCCTGAAGTACACATAGAATTGGATAGGGCACTTGCTGCATATGCCAATATAGATTTGGCATCAGTGGCAACACACATAAGGGCTGCATTTGATGGTATTCCTGTGTCGACATTGAAAAGAGGCAAAGAAGAGATTGATGTTACCATACGTTATCCTGAAGTTGCCCAGCGCGACATTTCTACCCTCAAAGACTTATTGATACCCAACCGCACAGGTGGCTTGATACCGCTTGGTAAAATAGCAACATTTACGCAAGAGAAAGGTCTGACAAGCATACGACACAAAGATGGTTTACGTGTGCTTAACATCGCAGCAGAAGTGAATGATGATGTGATAACATCCAAAGCGCTTAATAGCTGGGTGAAAAAGCACGAGAATGAGTGGATGAGTTCAAAAGATCATGCTGATTTGCAGTATAAACTGGGCGGTGAACAAGAAAAAACGGATGAATCTGTACAAGGGTTGTTGTTCAGCTTCATTTTTGCCTTGATTGGTATCTTTATTATTCTTGCGATTCAGTTTAATCGCATTGCTTATCCGTTTTTGGTGATGTTTGCGATTCCTTTTGGTTTGATTGGTATTGTCGTCGGATTATATTTACACGGTGAATCTTTATCGTTTATGTCATTGATGGGTTTTGTTGCATTAACGGGCGTGGTCGTGAACTCATCATTGGTTTTGGCAGTATTGATTCAGCGTGAGCTTGAAGATGGCAAGCCGTGGTTTGAAGCGATTGTTTATGGTGGGAAACGCAGGCTTAGGGCCGTGTTATTGACTGCCATTACCACTGTGGTTGGTTTATTACCTACAGCTTATGGTTGGGGTGGGTTTGACCCGTTTGTTGCACCCATGGCGCTGGCATTATCTTGGGGGCTTATTTTCTCAACAGCGATTACGTTGTTCGCCATTCCTGCGACTTTGGCGATAGCTCTAGACATCAAAGGTTTGTTCACCAAGAAAACAACTGCAACATGATAAAACGTTAATTTTACTTTCATGCTTAAATCATGTGGGGGTTCTAAAGTTTGCAATGTCTGGCGCTAACTCCCTCCCTCCCCCTCCTCAGCGTCAGACAGTTATCGACAAAGGCTCCGATTTTATCGGAGCCTTTTTTGTTGCTGCACCATTACTCTGATATCAATGTTTTAGCACATTTTGTAGAGGGAAAAATTTGTGCTCATTATCACAATTTTTGGCATAAAAAATTGACACGTGTTAGTCTCGGCCTTAGAAATCACATCCTCTGAATTGGATTTGATGATTTCAGTTCTTGTTTTTCGCACGAAATGGGGGAAAAGATGGGGCTTGATTATTTGGCTAGCAACTATGTGCCAATTTTTATTTTTATTTTAATCGCTTTGGGTATGGGTATCGCTCCGCTGGTACTTACTATGGTAGTTGCAGAGCAACGTCCTGATGCAGAGAAGCTGTCTGCCTATGAATGTGGCTTTGAAGCATTTGAGGATGCACGGATGCATTTTGACGTCCGTTTTTATCTTGTAGCCATTCTTTTTGTTATTTTTGACTTGGAAACAGTGTTTCTTTTCCCTTGGGCCGTCGTGCTTGATCAGATTGGTATTTTTGGTTTTATTGAGATGATGTTGTTTCTAGTAATTCTGTTGGTTGGGTATGTTTATGCCTGGAATAAAGGAGCTCTGCAATGGGAATAGAAGGTCTTCTTGATAAAGGTTTTATCACAACAACTGCTGATAAGCTGATTAATGGTGCGCGTGCGGGTTCATTGTGGCCGATGACATTTGGTTTGGCATGTTGTGCCGTAGAAATGATGCATGCAGGCGCTTCGCGTTATGACTTGGATAGATTTGGTATTGTGTTTCGCCCAAGTCCTCGTCAGTCTGATGTGATGGTGGTTGCAGGCACGCTTTGTAATAAAATGGCTCCAGCATTGCGTAAGGTTTATGATCAAATGTCTGAGCCACGCTGGGTGATTTCCATGGGTTCATGTGCCAATGGTGGTGGTTATTATCACTATTCTTATGCCATTACGCGCGGTTGCGATCGTGTTGTTCCTGTTGATATTTATGTGCCGGGCTGCCCGCCTACCGCAGAGGCTTTATTGTATGGATTCATTCAGTTACAAGAAAAGATTAAACGTACAAATACGATAGCGCGGTAATTGATATGGATGAAGTGTTAACGCAAGAGCAGGGTGACCTGTCAGAACTTACTGTGCTAAAAGAGCGGTTTGCAACAACTGTTCTGAAGGCTGTTGAGGGCATAGATTGCCCAACAATTGTAGTGGGAAAAGAAAGTATTGTTGATGTTTGTCATGTCCTAAAATCTGAGTTTTGTTTTGAGCAAATGATTGATCTTTGTGGTGTGGATATGTCGGAGCATCCCAAACATGCTGAAGGCACACCGCGATTTGAAATCGTTTATCATTTATTGTCAGTGACGCAAAATAAAAGACTGCGTGTAAAAGTGCTGGTGAATGAACGCGAGATGGTTGATTCGGTGACTGAAGTTTGGTCAACAGCTAACTGGTTTGAGCGAGAAGCATTTGATATGTATGGTGTTATCTTTAATCACCATCCTGACTTGCGTAGATTGCTCACCGATTATGGTTTTGAAGGCCATCCTTTGCGCAAAGATTTCCCATTAACAGGCCATGCTGAAATGTTCTTTGATGAAACGCAGTGGCGCTGTGTTTATAAACCAAACAAATTGGAAAACCGCGTGTTGATTCCAAAAACATGGCCGGGGGTAGACCGTGGCTGAGATTAAAAACTATACCTTAAACTTTGGTCCGCAACATCCTTCAGCTCATGGCGTTTTACGCTTGGTTTTGGAGCTTGATGGGGAAGTTGTAGAGCGTGCTGATCCGCACATTGGATTGTTGCATCGCGGCACTGAAAAATTATTTGAATACAAAACATACAATCAAAACATCCCTTATTTTGATCGTTTTGATTATGTTTCTATGATGGCCAATGAACATGCCTATGCTTTGGGTGTTGAGCGTTTGCTGGGTATCCAAGCGCCAGAGCGGGCGCAATATATCCGTGTGATGTATGCTGAATTGACGCGTATCTTGAATCATTGTTTGTGGCTGGGCGCAGCAGCACTTGATATTGGTGCAATGACTGTGTTTTTATATTGCTTCCGTGAGCGTGAAGATATCTTTGATTATTACGAAGAAGTATCAGGTGCGCGCATGCATGCTGCATATTTCCGTCCAGGTGGGGTGGCGCGTGATTTACCAGAAGGATTGCTGGGTAAAATCAAAGGATTTACAGAGCGTTTCATTGGTTATGTGGATGAATATGAAACACTCTTAACTGAGAACCGTATTTGGAAACAGCGTACAGTTGATATCGGTGTGATGGATAAACAAGCTGCTTTAGACTGGGGTTTTACAGGCCCTATGATTCGTGCCTCTGGTATTGCTTGGGATTTGCGCAAAACACAGCCCTATGATGTTTATGATAAAATGGACTTTGATATTCCCATTGGTGCAACAGGCGATAGTTATGATCGTTATTTGGTGCGTGTGGAAGAAATGCGTCAATCCAATCATATTATCAAACAATGTGTGACTTGGTTAGAGCAAAATGAAGGCCCTGTTAAAGTTGATGATTATAAGCTAACCAGCCCACCACGTGCCACGATTAAAGATGATATGGAATCATTGATTCATCACTTTAAATTTTTCTCTGAAGGTTATCACGTGCCTGTAGGTGAGGTGTATGCAGCTGTTGAGCACCCTAAGGGTGAGTTTGGTGTATACATTGTTTCTGATGGTTCGAACAAACCTTACCGTATGAAGGTGCGTGCGCCTGGTTTTGCCCACTTGGAATCTTTGGATTACATGTGTCGCGGCCATATGTTGGCGGATGTTGTTACTATTTTAGGCACGCAAGACATTGTGTTTGGAGAGGTGGATCGATGAGTGGTTTAGATCAGCCACGTTTCAGTGAGGAACGTTTGGCAGAAATCGATGCTTTGGTGAAGCGTTATCCCCATCCGAAATCAGCATTGATGCCTGTGTTGTACATGGCTCAGCAAGATTTTGGTTTTTTAAGCATGCAAACACAGCAAATGGTTGCGGATGTGTTAAGCTTGAAATTGATGGAAGTTCGCGAAGTGGTTACTTTTTATACGATGTTCCGAGAACAACCTTGTGGCACACATTTGCTAGAAATATGTACCAATGTAAGTTGTATGCTCAACGGTGCAGATGAATTGTTTGAACATATGAAAGATACTTTGGGCATCCAGGCTGGTGAAACGACTGAAGATGGTTTGTTTACTATTGCCGAAGTTGAATGTGCAGGCGCTTGTGCTGGTGCGCCCTTGTTGCAAGTGAACAATATATACCATGAAAAAGCAACGGCTGCGGACGTGGATGCTTTGATTATTAAAGTGCGTGCAGGGGAGGTTATTTGATATGATTTCCTCAGATCCGAAACAAGTACAACGTATCTGCTTTTATAATATTGAAGTAGAAAACATGCATAAGCTTGAAGTTGCAAAAAAACACGGCGCGTATGAATTTTTACCGACTGTTCTGAACGACTTCGATACCGACAGAATCATTGATGAGGTTAAAACATCTGGCCTTCGTGGTCGTGGTGGCGCGGGTTTTCCAACGGGTTTGAAGTGGTCTTTTGTACCACGTAATACGGGCAAACCAACCTATTTGCTTTGTAATGCGGATGAAGGTGAGCCTGGAACATTTAAAGATCGTGATATCATGCGTTTTGATCCGCACTTGCTCATTGAAGGCATGGTGATGGCGGGTTTCGCGCTAGGCGTGAAAGATGCGTATATTTATATCCGTGGTGAATTTTTACACGAAACCAATGTGATGAATGCAGCTATTGAAGAAGCTTATGCGGCGAATCTGTTGGGTGAAAATATTTTGGGCACCAAATATTCAATGAACTTAACAGTGCATCGTGGTGCTGGTGCATATATTTGTGGTGAAGAAACAGCTTTGATTGAGTCTTTAGAAGGTAAGTCTGGTCGTCCACGGTTTAAGCCACCGTTCCCTGCTGTTGAAGGTTTTTACTCCAGCCCTACAGTGGTTAATAATGTTGAAACTTTAACAACCATCCCAGCGATTCTGGAGCATGGTGGCGCATGGCACGCAGCCATTGGTAAACCCAATAATACGGGCTGTAAGATTTTTTCAGTGTCTGGACATGTGAATAAACCAGGCAACTACGAAGTACCTATGGGTACTTCGTTGAAAACATTGATTGAAGATTATTGTGGTGGTTTGCAACATGGTAGTGTGCCTAAAGTTGTCATCCCTGGTGGTTCATCAACGCCTTGGCTAACGGCTGAGCATTATGAAGTGCCTTTGACCTATGATGACATTATGAAAGCAGGCTCATTTTTAGGCTCTGGCGCCATTATTGTATTGGATGAAACCGCTGATGTGGTTGCTGTGACACGTCGCTTGTCTCATTTTTATGCCCATGAATCCTGTGGTCAATGCACACCTTGCCGTGAAGGTACAGGTTGGGTTGAACGGATCATGAATCGTGTCGATGCAGGACATGGCACGCAAGCAGATATAAAAACATTAAAAGATGCTTCTACACATATGGCTGGGCGCACCATTTGTGCTTTGGCAGAAGGTGCCGCTGCACCCGTTTTATCTATGCTCAAGCATTTCCCTGAAGAAGTTCAAGCTAAGCTTGCGGAGAAATCATCATGACAGAGTTGTTCATTAATGACGAAGAAGTGACGGTTCCAGCAGGAACCAGCATTTTAGAAGCTTGCCGTAAGAACGGTGTTGAAGTTCCCTATTTTTGTTACCATCCAGAATTGTCTGTGGCTGCAAATTGTCGGATGTGTTTGGTTGAAGTCGAAGGTTGGGGTAAACCCACAGCTTCGTGTAGCACGCCAGTTTCAGAAGGTATGAAGGTTATTACGGAGTCGGAAGGTTTAGAAAAAGACCGCTCGATGATGATGGAATATTTATTGATTAATCACCCTCTGGACTGCCCAGTTTGTGACCAAGGTGGAGCGTGTAAGCTTCAAGATTATGCCGTAGAACATGGCGAAGGTAAAGGCAGATATAAAGAAACAAAACGTTTGCCAACAGATAAAGATTTAGGCCCATTTGTTGAAACCTGCATGACACGTTGTATCCATTGTACACGCTGCGTTCGTTTTGCTGATGAAATTGCTGGCACTGGGGATATGGGCGTGCTTAATCGCGGCGACCACATGAAGATTGATGGTATTGTTGAAGATGCCTTAACCTCTGAGTTGTCGGGCAATTTGAGCGATATTTGTCCTGTTGGTGCTTTGCTGGATAAACCTTCGCATGATGTTTCACGCCCTTGGGAAATGACGCGTCATCGCAGCACATGTACGCAATGCCCACAAGGCTGCGATATTGAAATTGAGTCGCGCAACGATGAAGTGATGCGCATTCGACCACAAAAGGATGGGGTTGAACCATGGATTTGTGACCGTGGCCGTTATGTTTATGATGCATTCCGCTCGGATAACCGCTTGTTGAAACCTAAAATACGCATAGGTACTGATTTGCAAGATGCTTCTTGGGATGATGCAGTGGCTAAAGCTGTTGAGCTGCTTAAGGGCAAACGTGTTGGTATTGTGTTTTCACCAGATTGGAGTGTTGAAGGGTTAACGGCGATTCGATTGTTGCATGACCTCGCCTTTGAAGATGCAAAAGTTGCATTTGAATTACACCGTCGTGATGCCCGTCCTTTTGCTTTTGAAGAAGGTTTGTCGATGACAACCGAAGCCATGGAATCTGTAGATCAAGTGGTGATATTAGGCTCTGATTTGCGCCAACGACTTCCCATTTTGATGCAACGTTTACGCAAGCGTTTGAATGCGGGTAAACCTGTTACGCGTATTGGTGCGATGTCTTACCGCACCAATTCAGACATCACTTCAGATGCTCTGATTCGACCACGTGATTGGCATGCAGTTATTGCACGCGCTATGGATCAATTGATTGAGTTGGGCAAAAGAGCAGCTGGCATGGATGCTTGGCTTGCAAAAGTTGAAGGTCGTCATGAGGCAGGAAAACTACTTGCCGATGCTTTGATGGCAGATTCTTGCGCATTGCTTGTGGGAGAGGAAGTTCGCTCACATGAAGATGCTGCATCTTTGATTTATGGTTTGGATTTGCTTATGCGGGCGGCAGGACATGCCGAAGCGCATAAAGATGGTCGTAATTTATTGCCAGAGGGCATGAATGCCCAATTGTTATCCGCGGTGTTTGGTGATTTACGCGTGTCTGCCGGTGATTTGTTTGACGCAGCAAGCAATGGTGAACTCGATACACTGTTGTTGGTTGGTAGTGACCCTGTGGGTGATGGTTTGTTCTCGCGCCAAGCCAAAGAAGCTTTGGAAAAGGTAGATTTGGTTCAAGTTGCTGCCATTTCAGGTGAGATGAGCAAATATGCATCGGTACAACTTCCAGCGACGGCTTATGCTGAAATTGCAGGCACATTTGTTAATATGGAAGGCCGCGTTCGCGTGGCAGATAATCCATTGCGTTCGTTGGGTGAAGAGCGCCCGATGTGGAAAGTTATGATGCGTCTGACGCAAGCTTTAGGTTATGACGTGCCAGCAGTAAACCTTGAAGAAATTCGTGAAAAAATTGTTGAACTTGCGCCTTCATTTGAAGTTTTACGTGATATTTGGACAGGTCAGGGCAAGCAAGATGAGCTTATTCCTTCTGGTCGCAATCGTAAGGCTTTAACTTTGCCAGATGTTTCCATTATGAATGCAGCAAAATCGTTGGATATTGTTAGTCGTTATTCGATGTACCGAGAAGGGGCTTGGGTTCGTGCTTCAGCATTATTAAGTGAGGCAGGTAGGATTCATGCTTTGGATGATGTGATTGTTCATCCCGACACTTTAAAAGCTTTGGGTCTCGAAGCTGGCGAGCTTACAGTGTTGTCCAATGCCGTCGATGCAGCATACCAAATTGGTTTGCGTGATGATGTGTCTCCAGGTGTGGTGTTTGTTTCCAAACGTGGTGTTGCCGGTGATCTTTCCAACGATACAAGCGTTGACTTGAGGGGAGGTCAGTAATGGACTTGTTCGATATGATTCTTCAAGGCCTTATTTGGGCGCTTGAAATTTTAGCGATTGTTGTGCCCGTAGCATTGGGTGTGGCTTATACAACATACGCAGAACGCCGAGTGATTGGCTGGATGCAAGTGCGCCAAGGATGTAACCGCGTAGGGCCTTTTGGTTTGTTGCAGCCCCTTGCCGATGGGTTAAAGCTTTTTCTTAAAGAAACGATTATTCCAACAACGGCCAATAAATTCTTATTTGTTGCAGCACCTGTGATGGCCTTGATGCCAGCATTATTGGCATTTGCTGTTGTTCCTTTTGGAGAAACGACCTTGTTTGGCTTGTGGGAAACAGCGCATGTGATGAGCATTGCCAATTTGAATGTTGGCGTATTGTATGTCATGGCGATTTCAAGTTTGTCTATTTACGGTATTTTGATGGCGGGATGGGCATCCAACTCAAAATATGCCTTGATTGGTGCAATTCGTTCAACATCACAAATGATTTCTTATGAAATATCCATGGGTCTTTCTATTGTCTGTGTGCTTATTTTGGCTGGAAGCTTAGGTTTATCAGATATTGTTTATGCCCAACAAGGTGGCTTGGGGCATTGGTATTTCATCCCATTGTTTCCTATGTTTATTGTTTTCTTTATTGCTGGAGCTGCTGAAACCAACCGTTCACCCTTTGATTTGCCTGAAGGTGAGGCTGAGCTTGTGGCGGGTTTCTTTGTTGAATACTCTGGTATGTGGTTTGCCACCTTCTCATTGGCAGAGTACGCGGCGATGATTTTGGTTTCATTGATGACATCGATTTTGTTCCTTGGTGGTTGGTACCCTCCTTTTGAATTCTTAGACTTCATCCCTGGCACAGTGTGGTTATTGGCCAAAACATCATTCCTTATTTTTGTCTTTATTTGGTTCCGCGCCACCTTCCCGCGTTACCGTTATGACCAACTTATGCGTTTGGGCTGGAAAGTGTTTCTACCATGGACACTTGCTTGGATTGCCGTGATTGGTATTTGTACTTATGCCGGAGAGCTCAGCGATAGCTTAAGTTTCTTAAGCGATGGCATTGGCTTTTACCAGCCTTGGAGATAAGACATGAATTTGATTAAACGTACACTTAAAACATGGTTCCTTTGGGAGCTGGTATTGGGTTTGGCGCTAACAGGTCGTTATTTATTTAAGAAGAAAATTACTGTTCAATATCCAGAAGAGCGCACACCCTTATCACCACGTTTCCGTGGTTTGCATGCTCTTCGTCGTTATGAAAGTGGTGAAGAGCGCTGTATTGCGTGTAAACTTTGTGAAGTAACTTGCCCTGCGTTAGCGATTACAATTGAGTCTGAAGAGCGCGGTGATGGGTCACGGCGTACTACGCTTTATGACATTGATATGACCAAATGTATTTTCTGCGGCTTCTGTGTTGAGGCATGTCCTGTGGATGCCATTGTTGAGACGCAAGAATTTGAATATGCCTCAGAAACACGTGCGGCTTTGTATTATACCAAAGACATGTTGCTTAAAGTTGGTGATCGTTATGAGCCGCAAATTGCGGCCAATATCGCCGCTGATGCACGTTACCAATAAGGATTCGGAGGGAAAATGTTAGAAACTGGATTCTTTTATTTGTTTGGTGGCTTGGCGATTTTTGCGGCCCTTGGGGTGATTTTGTCAGCCAACACCATGCATTCGGTGATGTGGCTCATTCTGTGCTTCTTTAATGCTTCGGGTTTGTTTTTCCTTCTGGATGCCGAGTTTTTAGGCATTGTATTGATTCTCATATATGTGGGCGCGGTGATGGTATTGTTCATGTTTGTGGTGATGATGCTGGAAGTGAATCAAGCGGCAAAACGAGAAGGTTGGTTACGCTATTTGCCTATAGGCGGTATGATTGCACTGATTTTATTTGGTGAGTTGGTTGCCGCTTCAGTGAGTGGTTTATTTGGCTCTGAAACCATGGCTATGGCCAGTCATATGGGTGCTGAGGTCAACAACACAGTTGAAATTGGCAAAATTCTTTACACTGAATATCTGCTGGGTTTTGAAATTGCCGCAATCATTTTGTTGGTGGCGCTTGTTGGTGCCATTGTACTGACTTTGCGTGAGCGCAAAGATGCTAAATATCAAAATATTTCGCATCAAGTAAACGTCCGCAAAGAAGATCGTTTAACTAAGGTGGGCATGTAATGATTCCATTATCTAATTTTCTCGTGATTGGCGCGGCCTTATTTAGCATCGGCATTGTTGGTTTGTTTTTGAATCGGAAAAATGTGATTACTATTTTAATGTGCATTGAGCTGATGTTATTGGCTGTGAACATCAATTTTGCGGCCTTTTCACATTTTTTAGGCGACCTTGGTGGCCAAATTATGGTCTTTTTCGTATTAACGGTGGCGGCATCTGAGGTTGCTGTTGGTTTGGCCATTTTGGTTGCTTATTATCGCCAACGCGGTTCGATTGCAATTGAAGATATCAACACGTTGCAAGGGTAAGGGGAGTTCATCGTGATACAAGCAACAGAAATGACCTTGAACACAGCGGAGCTACTGGCCATCCCATTGCTTCCTTTGGTCGGGGCATTAACAGCAGGCCTTTTTGGCTGGTTTTTAAAAGACAAATTAAGCCATATCATCACTTCAGGCAGCGTGATTCTTGCAGCGATATTATCCATTGATGTGTTTAGACAAGTGCTTAATGGTGCAGAATTTTATGGCAACTTCTGGACATGGATTGCATCGGGCAATTTGGTTGTTCAAATTGGCATGATGATTGATCCTTTAACAACCATCATGATGGTAACCGTGACCGTGGTATCAGCATGTGTGCATATCTATACAATTGGTTATATGCATGGCGACCCTGGATATTCACGTTTCTTTGCGTATATCTCTGCTTTTACATTTTCTATGCTTGTGCTGGTGATGGGTAATAATTTCTTTACCTTATTTTTTGGTTGGGAAGCAGTTGGTTTGTTTTCATACCTTTTGATTGGTTTCTGGTTCAAACGCGATGCCGCCAATGTGGCAGCGATGAAAGCATTTATTGTTAACCGCGTAGGTGACTTTGGTTTTGCGATAGGTATCTTAGCAGTTTGGTATTATTTCGGCACAGTGGATTACCGTGAGGTATTTGCTTTGGTGCCAGGGCTGGTCGAATCAGCCTCGACCATGCATTTCTTAGGTTGGGAAATTGATACCATCACCTTCATTTGTTTGGCATTGTTTGTCGGTGCTATGGGTAAATCGGGTCAGGTTCCTTTGCATGTTTGGTTGCCTGATTCTATGGAAGGTCCAACACCTATTTCAGCTTTGATTCATGCTGCAACCATGGTGACTGCGGGTGTGTTCATGGTGGCGCGTTTATCACCGATGTTCGAATATTCTGAAGTTGCTTTGGCGGCTGTTGTTATTGTGGGTAGTATCACTGCCTTTATGTGCGCAACCATCGGCTTGGTGCAAAATGATATCAAACGTGTGATTGCTTATTCAACATGTTCACAATTGGGTTATATGTTTGTGGCATGTGGTGTTTCCGCATATTCAGCAGGCATCTTCCATTTGATGACACATGCTTA
The DNA here is from genome assembly GCA_021772875.1 of Ghiorsea sp. Lineage (GTDB taxonomy): Bacteria > Pseudomonadota > Zetaproteobacteria > Mariprofundales > Mariprofundaceae > Ghiorsea. The sequence goes on from JAJFLD010000187.1 coordinate 20,694, forward strand.
TTTCAAAGCGTTATTGTTTTTGGCGGCAGGTTCTGTGATTCATGCGGTGATGTCGAATCAAGATATTCGTAAGATGGGGCAGTTGCGTAAATATATGCCTATTACTTATATCACGACATTGCTTGCCGCACTGGCTTTGTCAGGTATTCCTCCTTTTGGTGGTTTCTACTCCAAAGACCTCATCATTGAAGCAGCATCTATTCGTGATATGGGTTGGATAAGTGATGTGGCTTATTATGCCTTGATGTCAGGTGTGTTTATGACAGCATTTTATACTTTCCGGATGTTTTTATTAACTTTTCACAATTCAGATCGTGTGCCAGAGGCAACCAAAGCTCACCTTCATGAATCACCCAAAGTGATTACAATCCCTTTGATGATTTTGGCTGTGGGCGCGGTTGGTGCAGGCATGTGGGGTTATTATACGCTTGATATGGCCAATGCTGAAGTGATTCATGGTTATTTCAGAGACTCTCTTTTTGTTACAGACGCACATAATCCATTGCTTGGTTTAGAGTTGATTGAGCAAGACCATAGTCAATCTCACTTCTGGCTTGAAAAAGGTGCGCTTATTCTCGCTTTGGCTGGTATTATCACTGCCTTTTTGTTGTATTTTAAAGCATCGAAGCTACCTGCGAAATTGGCAGCGATGTTCCCTGGTGTTTATACATTTTTATTGAATAAGTGGTATTGGGATGAGTTGTATGCGGTGATCTTTATTCGTCCGACACTTGCTCTTGGCAATTTCCTATGGAAAAAAGGTGATTTGGGTGTGATTGATAAAGGCATTATTCACGGAGGTATTGTGGATACGATTAGAAGTGGTGCATCTATGTTGCGCAATATGCAGAGTGGAATGGTGTATCACTACGCCTACGCGATGGTTATCGGTGTGTTTGGTTTGTTAACATATCTGATGTTAAACGCGTAAGGGGAGACGGCGAGACATG
>JAJFLD010000188.1 GCA_021772875.1 Ghiorsea sp.
TTTTCCAGCAGACTTTCTCCAGATTCATCGGTGCGCATTTTCCAAACCACTTCGCGTCCAAGCCAAGTTTCAAATGTTTTTCTTTCATTATCACTTAAAGATTCAAACTGATGGGCATTTAATAACAAAACGACGTGTTGCGCAAAAGCATCGCAAAGAACATGTTCTAAGATGGCAGCAATACCGGGTTTTATGCTGTGGTATTGATCCATGGCTTGTTCCCAAGTGTTGGGTTTTTCGATGTTTTCTTGGATGGGTTCTTCGTCAGCTGTCGTTGCTTCAGAGGTGCTAGTTTTTGCTTCATTGAAATCAGATTCAGTGAACTCAGATTCAACGGGGCTTACTTCAAGTGGTGTGGGTGCTTGGCCTTTTGGGGTGCTGGTGTCTGGTTGTGGTTGAGCTGTTGCAACAGGTGTTTCAGTAGGGTTTGTCTGTGTGGTTATGTTTTCAAGTGTTTTTTTTTGCGTAGTTGCTGCCACAGCTAAAATTTTATCAGGGGGTGAAATCGAATTTAGATGGGCCAAACGCATCACAATCATTTCTGCGCCACGTTGTTCATCAATCAAGAGTATGTCGCGCAAACCGTGAATCAGAATTTGGTAACGCATATCCAAAGCTGCGGCAGACCAACAATCGGCTTGGGCGAGCAACCAGGTTTGAGTTTGCACATTCAGGCCTTGCGGCACTAAGCTTTGATCCAATTTGCAGCACATGATTTCATGGCAGCGCTCTGAAAGTGAGCGCAACAAATGGGAGGGTGAAATGCCCATTTCACGGGTTTGACGTAAAATGCTTACAGCAAGATTGGCATCACCTTGCAATACAGCATCGGCAAGTTGTTGTACTTGCTCAGAACCAATCAGGCCGAGTGATTGTTGCACGCTTTCAAGTGTAATTTCTTGATTAGAAAAGGCTAAAACACGTTCGGTAAGTGATAAAGCATCGCGCACACTGCCATCGGAGGCGCGGGCAATGATTTGTAGCGCATCGGCGTGTGTTGTGATGCCTTCTTCTTTAAGTACATAAGCCAAATAATCGGCAATTTCATCGATATGTAATCGACGTAAATCAAAGCGCTGACAACGCGAGCGAACTGTGATGGGTAATTTGTCCGATTCAGTTGTGGCCAAAATGAACAACACATTTTCAGGTGGTTCTTCCAATGTTTTAAGCAGCGCATTAAAAGCACTTTTGGATAACATATGTGCTTCATCGATAATATAGACTTTGATTTTAAGGTGAACGGGCGGGTAACGAACGCTATCCAATATTTCACGAATATCATCAACACCCGTATGGCTGGCGGCATCCATTTCTTGTACATCTAAATTATTGCCTTTGGCAATAGATAAACAAGAATCGCAAGCGCCACAGGGTTCGCCAGCTTGGGCTTGGGTGCAATTAACGGCCATAGCCATAAGACGGGAGATGGTGGTTTTGCCAACACCACGTATGCCTGTCATCAAGTAGGCATGTGCCATATGATTGCTGGATAGGGCATTTTTTAAGGTGCGCACAATAACGTCTTGCCCTGTTAAATCGGCAAAACGTTGAGGACGCCATTTTCGAGCTAAAACGAGATAAGACATCAGCGAATAATATCCGTCCTTGGGTTGCCTAATGTGCCAGAAAGGCGAAATTTTGCTTGATTGCTGCCCAACATGCTTTGCACCATCATAGCAAGTGATGGGTTTGAATTATCCACATTAAACGCCACATCACCAGTAATAGGCCATTGTTTTGGGTCGGTTTGTTGGGCGCCAGCTTGTAATGTTGCAATGGTGCCTGATCCATCAAGCCCAACACCACTGCCACCTGTGATTGTCCATTGCCAAGGCAGAGCTGCATCTTCGAGACTATGCAGCTGCATTTGATAATCACCAAGCGCAAATTCAGGCTCGGCCAAGCCGGCTTTGGCTTGTTTCCAAGTGGCATCGATGTTGACTGATAAAGGTTGGCCAGTTTGTTGATTGAAAGCGATTTGCCCTTGTGCGACAAGTAACCCTGACAATTGGGCAGGTATGTTTAAATCTTGTACGCGGCTGACATCAATCATGGCATCAATGTGTGAGAGATATATATTTCCACCGCTCATAGCAGCTGTGAAACTCACGGGGTTGCCCAGCCATGAAACATCTATATCGGCAGCCAGCTCACCAGAAAAAAGGCTGGAAAAAGAGAGAGAAATATCAAGTGAGTCAAAGGGAGTAGCTTGTTGTCCTGATGGTTTTACCTGCGCCTGTTCAAAGCCAATGCCAAACCCTGAGATAAAAACTTTATCATAACTGATGTGATAACCCGCATCCAAAGCAGCTTGGTTGATGTGTTTAGACAACCAAACAGAGGTGTCCCAACGTATAAAACTAAAGAGTATAAGTGCTGCAAAAAAGAGCCCTAATAAAAAACGTGTTGATGTGGTTTTGATTGCTGATGGTTTCATTTAGCGGTCAATTGTTGCTTGCATATGTACATAACCAGGTGCTGCAGCTTGAATTTTAAGTTGGCTAAGTGAAAAGCCAGCTTTTTCTAAAGCCGCGATAAAAGCAACGACGTCTTTATAGGGCACATCTTTGATTTGGGTTAACAATTGTTGGCTATCACCCATCAATTGTTGTGGGCGAAGTCGGGTCATGAATGTGCGAACAGCTGTTTGCCGCGCAATATTATCCACTTGGCTTAAAATATTATTATCTGTATTACCTTGCTGTTTAGGTTGAAGTGCTAAAACATCGGCAAGGGCATTGGCTTCTTGTGCCTGTTGTGAGAGGGCAGCAACCTCTTGCTGCAAGGCTGTGTTTTTATCAGCCACGGGAAGAATAATACCAAAAATCAATACAGCTAGAGGAATGATGATGGCGGCAAGGCGTACAATACGCTGCTCGCGTTCGTCTAAAGCATTGTAACGTGGGGCAAAGGATTTTTCCCAAGTGAGCGTGGCCTTATCACGCATGTTTTCCCATTGGGGTTGCAAGGATAAACGTTTCACCAGCGTATCCTGAATGAAACTTCATCACCATTAAGATCGGTATCTGCCACTTGAACCTCAGCCTTGCTTAAGTTTGCAAGCTCATCACGAATAGTATTTAAGGTGCTTAAGCTATTCACTTTTCCAGCGATCACGACTTGATCATCTTGAATGTTGAGCTCTTGCATTTGCCAAGGTTTTTTCTCAAAGGTTTTGCTAATGATATCAAGTTGCTCAGTGGTGCGTTGTTGCACACTACCATTTGCACTGCCTCCTGCTGCTTGCCGCAATTGGGCTAAAGCATCAAGGATGACAGTTTGCTCAGGTAAACCACGATGAAAAGCGGCTATGATTTCTTCATTTTTAGCGGTGAGCTTGGATTCAAGCTGATAATTATTGATTACCGTTAAAGATAACCACAAAAAACCCACTGATGCTGCCAATAATGCAGGCCTATACCATGCTTTGAAGCTTGAAGACGTGTTGCGTATGGCCCATGCACCATGTCGAATATTGAATGGCTGTTTATCCGAGATTAAGGGTTTGGGCAGCATGAGGTTGAGCATATGACGCTGTGATAACACCTGTTCAATTTTGGGAGGCTGGGTTTCTAAAGTTTGTGGTAAGAGTTCGGCAATTTCAGGGGTGATGCGCCCTATCACAGGCATGGTTTCAACATCAAAGCCCATGGATTGCAAAGACCATAATACTTCCTTGGCAATGCTTTGCTGGCAGGCGGTGTTTGTCATGATTGTATTCAAGCGGCGCATGCCAGCCCAGACGTTATGTTGATAAAAACCAAGAAATACACCTTCAG
>JAJFLD010000189.1 GCA_021772875.1 Ghiorsea sp.
AAATGTCGTCAAACCAAAAGGCTTCATCTCAACCTGACCTTTTCTGGCAAACATCAGCAATTGCTTAATCGTTTCAGCAGCTCGGAAGCTTAGTGCCTCAACATTATTAAGTTTTTTCAATACCTCTGGTAAACCAACACTTTTTTTCTTAGCGATATAGAGATTACCTGTTATACCCGCTAATATATTGTTAAAGTCGTGGGCAATACCACCAACCAATGTACCTAGCGCTTCCATTTTTTGTGCTTGGTGAAGTTTCTCTTTCAACATTTCATGTGCCGTCATGTCTTGCTGAATGGTAACATAATGCATTATTTTTCTATCTTCATCTAAGATAGGAGAAATTGTCATCAAAGCTGGGTATCTGCTGCCATCCTTTCGTTTATCAATAATTTCTTTTTGCCAAACTTCTCCACTGGTTATGGTTTGCCAGAGATTTGTATAAAATTCTTGGCTCTGCGCATCACTGCCAAGAAGTTTGGGATGTTTACCCAACACCTCTTCTGGTGCATGACCAGTGATTTTGGTAAATGAAGAGTTTACATATTCAATTGTGCCGTGATTATCGGTAATCATGATGGATTCACCCGCTTGCTCAATAGCTTGGGTAAGCTTGTGCATATCACGTGTAAATTGTTTTTCTTTATCTAACCTGTTTTTTATAGAAACCAAATAAACGATGAGCAAAGTAACAAACAATAACGAAACAAATAATATACTGGTAGGCATCCAGCTTTTTTGCATGACCAAAAATTCAGGTGCTGGCGTGAAAATGATTTCCCATTCTCTTCCCGCTATATTCAAATGTTCAATGTATTTAAGATCAGACAGCAGCAATAGCTTTTCTTTATTCACAATTTCTTTGCTCGCCACAGCCCTTAATCGCGATGAATGAAAAGCTAAAAATTGTTTATCTATGGGTGCAGAAACATCAAAGATGTGAATATCTAGGCCTTTGGGCGTAATATCTTTTAAGCTTTTATCAAGAATATGATTCACTTTAAACACGGCAGAAGCAAATCCTACAAGCGTTTGACTGTTGTTTCTCATGTAAACTGGTTGAAACATAATGAAAGCAAACTGGTTTCCCGCCTCCTGAACCAATGTAACGCGTTCTGTAGCATATTGTTTTTTACTACTACGCGCAGCGGTAATAGCAGCCAGACGAGCTTTACTCGAGGCCAAGTCAAAACCAAAGGCTATTTCATTACCCTCTAAAGGTTCTATATAATATATAGGGAAATACTCGTTCCGCTCACCTGCCCGAGTCATATGCCCTTGTTCTTTCCTTTCTGTAATTTGAAACTCTGGGAAACCTTCAGCACGTACTTCCCGTTCGAACGCTTCACGTTGAGCCCCTTCTACTCTCGGATTCCACTCTAACGCTTGCACATTGGCGTTATTAGCGTGAAGCGCCTTAGCAAAAGATGAAAATTCACCACGGTTGACATGTTCAGAAGAAGATAGAAATGCTGCTACAGCATTAAGGTTTACAAAACTGGATTCAAGCTCAACTTTTAAACGCGCTGCTCTATCTCGGCCCTCAATAAAAAATGTTTCCTCAATAGCAGCCTGTTCTCTTTGCTGTAATAATGAAAACAGAAAAAAAGACAACGCATAACCAACAAGGGCCACTAAAATTGCAATACGGAACGAATAACTCGTTTTCATCTATTCGCTACTCCTTAACCGCACTTAAGCAATACACATGAATGTGAATTCGAATTGATTAATGTCGCACAAACACAAAATAATAAGATTATTCGTATTCAGTCCTATCATCCAAAGTATGCATCTTATAACAGATATTCAAGATTGAGACAAGGCTTAGCCCGCATTCATAAAGCATTTCTAGTGGTTTATAGTAATTCATAAATTGACTTACCTTTTAGCGTCATTCCCTTGAAGAAGGGAATCCACAAATTGCAAAGCGTAATAGGTTGGTGGATGCCCGCCTGCGCGAGCATGACGGCAAGCATATTCATGAATCACTATATATATGCAAACTTATGCGCATAGCGTCATCATTGAACAAACGCTTCATGTGTGCTTATTAATGGAGTAAATCGCCTTAGGAAGAAAAAGGAAACACTAAATCCTTCACTTTATTTCTGCTCATCGACTAAGCCAAAACACACTTCCATGAAACGTATTACGATTGAATCGAAAGGTTGGAAATAGAGGTAAGATTTTGATTCGTTCTATCAATCGTGGCTAGTTCCCTTGCCTTCCTTTCCCCTCTCCGCATACGTTGGAAATCATCATGAATTTGCTGCACGTTTTCTACAGCTTGCCGCGGATATATTTCATTGCCACTATCTTGATACGATACATCTTCAATGCTTTCACCAACTTGTCTTTTGACCACTTTTTGCCTATCGGCATAAAGCTCTGGTTCACCTTCTGCGCCCATAAAGATAAGAGAAGATTTTTGTCCTAACAACACATTGGCTTCAGCCATATAATTGGCATAAGGCGTATGGAAAAAACCATTCAGCTGAGCATCACATTGCATAGGGTTTAACAACCGCGCCACCGTGTTGGCAAAAGAACGCACACCCAAACGTTCGCGTAGGTTATAAATACGAAACAAATCAGGGCAAATATCTTGTAAATCAAGATACACCATGCCATCACTTGCCAACACAGCTTTGGCTTGCGATAAACTGCTTGCTGATTGAATACCTGCTGGCTGTAACACTTGCCATGCTGTGACCCTGTCTGCGATATGTTCAATCCCATGCACCACAATGGGAATACCTGCATCACGTGCTTCAAGGGCCGCAATCAAATAAGCATGCGCAGCACGACGTTTACCCGCATAACAAGGTAAATCAACAGCTCCTGTAGGAGCCACAATATCACCAAAATGGGGAACATGATCTCTGGCTGCTTGCACAAAACCTGCAAGCTCAGAAGATGCTTCGCCTTTCATACGTTCAGCAATTAAAAAAGCACCCAACTGCAACATATCTGCATCGGGTTGCAGCAAGCTTGAAAAGACTTCGCGCGCTTGGGGTTGGCTCAAATGATCCGAGCCATGTTTACCACGGGCAACCAACTTAATCAGTGATGCAATATCCGTCATATTTTAACCTTTTGTCAGTGGATGAAGACAAGCACACCCATTGTTGAGTTGCATATCAAAACTACTACAATCCACTTGTACCACAGGACAGCGCAAAGCAAAAACACAACCTGTTTTAGCAACACCTTCATCGGCTTTGATTTCTAATGCTGATTTACGCTCATTGGGATGGTTAATCGGGCGCGCATCAAGCAAGGATTGGGTGTAAGGGTGTTGAGGCCGATGAAATACTTGGTCAACACTTCCTGACTCCACCACATGGCCTGCAAACATCACCAATACATCATCGGCAATATGTTGCACCACCGATAAATCATGTGAAATAAACAAGTACGCCAACCCTTTTTGTTGCTGTAAATCTTTAAGTAAATTAAGAACTTGCGCTTGCACGGACACATCCAAAGCCGAGACAGGTTCATCCAATACCAAAATATCAGGCTCAACAATCAAAGCTCTGGCAATGCCAATGCGCTGCCGCTGGCCACCTGAAAACTGATGGGGGTAACGATTCATGGCTTCTTCGCCAATACCGCAAAGTGCTAAGGTTTGTTTCACCTTTTCAGCGCGTGTAGCAGCGCTTAAATGGGGTTGATGCACCCGCAAACCCTCAGCCACAGTATCTACAATTTTCATTTTTGGATTCAATGACGCAAAAGGGTCTTGGAAAACCATTTGGATACGCTTGCGATGTTTGCGCAACTGACCACCTGATAAGGCCATCACTGGCGTACCAGCCCAGCTTATTTCACCCAAGTCAGCATCCAGCAAACGCATAGCAAGGCGTGCTGTGGTTGATTTTCCACTTCCTGATTCACCCACGATGGCCAAGGTTTTCCCAGGCAATAAGGCAAAACTCATATCATGTACTGCCACGTTTTCGTCTCGCTTGCCGAGCAAAAAACCACCACGCTGAAAAACTTTACGTAATCCAGCTACCTGTAAGACCGGCCCTTTCATGCTCTGACAGCCTCAACATGTATACAGCGCACCTGATGCGTGCCTTGCTGCCATGTTTCAAGAGCTACATGTTGATTACAGGCATCTGTTGCAAAGGTGCAACGTGATTTAAACCGACACCCCTGCCCCCAAGAGCCAGGTGCAGGCACCTTGCCAGGAATTACAGCCAGTCGTCCACCGTGCTTCACAGATTCTGGGCGGCAATTCATCAAAGCTTTGGTGTAGGGGTGTGCTGGAAAATCGAAAATATCCATCACTGAACCTTGCTCGATAATTTCTCCTGCGTACATCACAGCCACTTCATCAGCCATTTCAGCCACCAGACCAAAATCATGGGTGACCAATAACATGCCCAAACCCTTGTCTTGTTGCAGTGTACGCAGCAAACCAATAATGCGCTTTTGTACCGACACATCCAAAGCCGTAGTGGGTTCATCGGCAATGATAAATTCAGGGTTACCAGCCATGGCCATGGCTATGAGTATGCGCTGCCGCATGCCACCAGACAAGGCATCTGGGTATTGTTGCAGCAAGCTCTTGCCATCTTGCAACCCCACATCAACGAGCAATTCAAGCGCGCGTGCATGGGCTTGTTGTGGATTTAAATCAGTATGCAATTGAATCACTTCTAAAATTTGGCTACCAATCGAAAATACTGGATTAAGCGCTGTCATCGGCTCTTGAAAAATCATGGCAATGCTACCACCACGCACTTGCCGAAGCTGTTTGTCAGGCATGGAAAAAAGGCTTTGATTATGCAGTAAAATATCACCTTCAACTCTGCGCACACCTTGGTATTCACCTAGCCTAAGCATAGATTGTGCTGTCAGACTTTTACCGCAACCTGATTCCCCAACCAGCGCCAACACACTGCCTTCAGTTAAACTTAAAGAGAGTTCAGAAACGGCCAAAACAGCTTGATTTGAGATGGGAATAGAAAGTGAAAGATTACGAATTTCCAACATCTATGATAAATCAGACACAGGGGCTAAGGTGGTAAGTGCGGCTTCTTTTCTTTGCTTCACACGCATATTGATAATATTCACCCCTGCAAGGATAAATCCAAGCGCCAGAAACGCTCCCGGCGGCAAAATAAACACCAACACATCTGGGTAATTGGCGCCAAACACATCAAAACCAAACAACTCGCCTTGACCAAACAGCTCACGCACACCACCGAGCAGCAATAAAGCAAACATAAAGCCTAAACCCATGCCCACAGCATCAACCAGTGAATCACTCACGCTATTTTTGCTGGCAAAAGCTTCTGCCCGACCCAAAATACTACAATTCACTACAATCAACGGAATAAACAGACCCAAAATCAAATACATTTCATGCATCCAAGCATTCATCACCAATTCTACCACTGTCACCAAAGAAGCAATAATCACAATATAAGCCGGAATACGTACTTCTGCGGGAATAACCCCACGCACCAACGAAACAATAAGATTAGAGCCCATCAACACCAATAAAGTTGCCAACCCCATCCAAAAACCATTCTCTGCCGAGGTGGTCACACCAAGCAATGGGCACATGCCCAAAAGCTGAACAAAGATAGCATTGTTATTCCAAAAGCCATCATTGAATATTTCTTGTTTACTCACCGTATCATCTGTTGAAGGTGCCATTATTTATCTCCTCCTACGGGTTGACTACTTTGCTTTGCTAAAGATCTCTCTTTTTGTTTTTTGGCTGCTTTGAGTATTTCATCTTGATTCTGTTGATACATTTCCAAGCCCTTATGCACAGCTTTTACCACCGCACGGGGTGTAATGGTTGCGCCAGTAAACTGGTCAAAATCACCACCATCTTTTTTGACTGCCCATTTGGTTTTAGCCAACATTTTATCCACGAAACTATTTAGCCATGTTTTGTTTTTGGTGATGCCATCACCCAAACCTGGGGTTTCCTTATGATCTGTAATACGAATAGCGACCACTTCACCCGATGTGCGCACTCCCATCAAAATGCGAATAGTTCCTGAATAACCATCTGGAGCAATTTGCTCCCAAGCATAGGCAATCACATCACCTTTTTTGTTTTTTGCAGGAAATACTCGAAGTAATTTTTTATTGGATACAGGGAATTTAAACATATCCACAAGCAAATCATTATCATGTTCGGGTAATACCTGTAGCAAACTTTGGTGCAATGCAGCACGTTGTGCAGCAGCAATAGGTGCTTTGGTTAACATATTCACCCAAGCCAACATCAACACCGCCACAAATGCGACAATAAATAATGTTAAAGCAATTTTTTGTTGCTCTTTATCAAATTTTTTCATGCCTTGCTGCCACGTTTATAGCCATAAACACGCGGCCTGACATAATAATCAATCAGCGGCACTGCGCAATTCATCAAAACCACAGAAAACATGGCTCCCTCAGGGTAGTTGCCAAAGGTACGAATCACCCAAGTTAACAACCCACAACCAAAACCAAACACCAGCTTACCAATGCCTGAAGATGGTGATGAAACAGGATCTGTTGCCATAAAAAACGCGCATAAAATCAAACCACCAGCCAACAGATGAAACAATGGCGGCGCATACAAATCCGGGTTAATCAGATTAAACAAACCCGCTATCAAAGCCACCGTTGCCAAATAGGACACAGGAATATGCCAAGAGATTGTGTGCCTTGCCATCAACCAAATACCACCCATCAATAAGGCAAGCGCACTACCCTCACCCAAGCTACCTGCTTCGCGGCCAATAAAAGCATGCAAAGTGGAATAGTTATAATTCACCAATGCTTCACCAACAGTAACACCTTGGGTCAATTCCGTTTTCACATAGCCTAACGGACTTGCCATGCTAACAGCATCCCAAGTTTGTTGGATGGCATCTGGCCCAAACAAGAAAAATTTCAAGCTCGTTACAAAATCGTACATCTCAAGAGTGGCGCCAGCATGCATAGGGATAAGCCAAGTGGTCATCTGCAAAGGGAATGAAATCAACAACACCACACGCGCTGCCAAGGCAGGGTTAAACGGATTAAAACCCAAGCCACCATACAGCTGCTTGCCGAGTACAATGGCAAAAATGGAGGCAAACAATGCCATCCATGCGGGTATGGCAGCAGGTAGCGTTAAAGCCAGAAGCAATCCAGTTAATGCCGCCGAACCATCCCAAACACGGTTGGTGTTTTTACCCATCCAATACAAACACATATACTCTGTAAGCAGGCAAGCCCCAATACATAAACTGAGTAGAAAAACTGCCAACCAACCATACAAATACACACTTACCATGGCCGCTGGTAACAGTGCAATAATCACTGAATACATCGTTAACTGAATACTATTACCACCATGTTGATGGGGCGAACTTAAGAAAATCATGATGTTTCCTCAGGTTTATTTTCTATTGTTTTAGGAGCATCCACTTCTTCAGCAGCCTTTTTGGCTTCTTGTTCCGCCAAGGCTTTGGCCCGAGCTTCTTTTTTCTCTTGGGCAATCCGACGCTTTTCTTCCTTTTCTGCCAATTCTTGGGCTAGACGCGCATCACGTTTATCCGAGCGCATACGTGATTCTTCCGCAAATGTTTTTTCGCGTTGGATTTGCGCAACTTGTCCTTTGCCATAGCGGAAATAATGCACCAGAGGGATATGTGAAGGACAAACATAACTGCATGCCCCACATTCGATACAATCAAACAATTGATAATCTTCGGCACGTTCAAACTGATCTTCTTTGCAATGTTTGGCCAAGAGATTTGGTATCAAAGCTGCAGGGCAAACATCACCACAATCACCACAACGAATACACGGCTCTTCTTCATGATGCGCTTGCATAATGGTCTGTCTCTGCATGGCCAAAATGCCATTACTGGCTTTTACCACTGGCACATCAATACTGCTCATCAACTCGCCCATCATTGGGCCACCATGGATAATTTTTAAATTATCAAAATCTGCAACGCCACACTCTGACAATAAAAAACGCATACTTGTGCCCAGGCGCACAACCATATTGGCGGGTTTTTCAACAATATCGCCACTCACTGTAATGATGCGTTCGGTTAATGCCTCACCCAAACAAACCGCATCATAAATCGCTTTGCTTGTACCCACATTAAACGACACTACGCCGACATGCAGAGGCAAACGACCGGCAGGCACTTCTTTGCCCGTAATCGCTTGAATCAGTTGTTTTTCACCACCTTGCGGGTATTTCGTGGGTAATACTTGCACACGGATAAGCTCTGTTAAACCCATGTCCACCAGCGCTTTTTGCATCACTTCAACGGCATCTAGTGTGTTATCTTCAATGGCAATAATGCCTTGTTTGGCTTCCACCAAATGTAAAACAATGTCCATACCGCTAATAATCTCATGCGCTTTTTCCACCATAAGCTGGTGGTCATTGGTAAGCCACGGCTCGCATTCAATACCATTCAAAATCACAGTTTCAACGGGATTATGATGATCATGAACCAGCTTGATAAAGGTAGGGAAAACTGCGCCGCCTAAACCTGCAATGCCTGCATTACGAATACGCTCACGCAACTCTACAGCATCCACACTACGATAGTTAGGTAATGGATGTAGCGATTCATCGACTTCATCTAAACCATCAGCTTTGATAAAAATAGAAGGCAACCCCATACCTGATGGATGAGGAATGGTGTGATCTTCTATTTTGAAAACAGTGCCTGAAGTTGACGCATGTACTGGCACAGATAAATAACCCTGCGCTTTGGCAATCATTTGCCCGCGCAATACCCTATCACCAACCTTCACTAAAGGTTCACATGGCTCACCAATGTGTTGTTTGATAGGATGGATTAAAACATCGGGGACTGGGCAGGTGATAATAGGCTGATGCGCCGTGATTTTGTATTGACGCGCATGAACAATGCCGCCCGTAAAATGGCGTTGTGATTTCAGATGTAAACTTTGTTGAATTTTATCCCATAAATCAAACATGTTTTTCTCCGCTCACCCCTTCATGCTGGGTTTTGCGCTGCTCGCCAGTCAAAGCTCGTTTTGTCCCTGGAACCGGCCAAGACCAGTGCTCCAAGAGCTCAGGTGTTGCAATCATATCAATACAATCTACAGGGCAAGGTTCAAGACATAAGGTGCAACCCGTACAATGGTCTGTAATGATAGTGTGGAACTGTTTGGGTGCGCCAATAATACAATCCACAGGGCATGCCTTGATGCATAATGTACAACCAATACACTCATCTTCTCGAATATATGCAACAACTGGAGCTGTAGCTTCTTGTTCGATAGTTTTAGGCTCTACACCCATAATGTCTGCAATCGCCAACATGGTGCGCTCACCACCTGGTACACAATGGTTAATATCAGCTTCGTGTGCGGCCACTGCATTGGCATAAGGTTTACAGCCTGGGTAGCCACATTGCCCACATTGGGTTTGCGGCAGCAAATTATCTAGCGTATCAGCTAGAGGGTCACCTTCGACATGAAAGTATCGCGAGGCCAAGGCCAAACCAACACCAATAACCAGTGCCAATAACGAAAAAATAATAATTGGAAAAAGAAAGTCCACGAATCAAACCTTAACCAAACCAGCAAAACCCATGAAGGCCAAGGCCATCATGCCCGCTGTAATCAAAGTAATCGGTGAACCTTTAAAAGCCACGGGAATGGGCGCGCCTTCTAAGCGCTCACGTAAACCTGAAAACAAAACCAGAACCAAGCCAAAACCAACAGCTGCACCAAACCCATAAAGCACCGAAGCAAAAAAGGTATAATCCTGTTGCACATTAAGAATCGCGACACCTAAAACCGCACAATTGGTGGTAATCAAAGGTAAAAATATACCCAAACCCTGATACAACACAGGGCTAGTTTTATGCATCACCATTTCCACAAACTGCACCAAAGCAGCAATAATCAGAATAAAAAACAATGTTTGTAGATATAAAATATTAAAAGGAATCAAAATCAACTGCTGAATAACCCAAGATGCTGTAGAGGCAAGTGTCATCACAAACATCACTGCAAACGACATGCCAATGGCTGTTTCAAGTTTGCCAGATACGCCCAAAAAGGGACAAATACCAAGAAACTTAGTCAACACATAATTGTTTACCAGCACGGCCGATAATAAAATAATCGCAAATTCAGTCATGAGCAACAGTATACCTTAAGTTTCAATTGTTCCAACTCACGAATATAACATCTTAGAATTCATAACCCAATTTTGTAGTGAACGTATCATCTTGCGCAACTTTACCAATCTCAGGTCGGGTCGTTCTGCGCGATTCAAAATTAAGCTCTAAGTTCAAACCAGCAAACAAATCATGAACCCAAGCAATCTTCTTTTTGATATAATCATCATCATTACCCAGCTCTCCAGATACCTCAAACGCTATAGCATCGGATTCT
The DNA here is from genome assembly GCA_021772875.1 of Ghiorsea sp. Taxonomy (GTDB): domain Bacteria; phylum Pseudomonadota; class Zetaproteobacteria; order Mariprofundales; family Mariprofundaceae; genus Ghiorsea. Next base: position 10,411 of record JAJFLD010000189.1, read on the forward strand.
GTCACTTCATAACGACCAAAAAGCGCAAGATGCGTGCCTGGGTCATGGTCAATTTTAATAACATTTACTTTTTTACTGACGCGCTCACCCTGCCCTATCTCCAAGTCTAGGGAGAAGTCTGGCACATCGGTAAAAGCATGATAACCCACACCTAATACATACGACCTTTCGTGTATTATGCCACTAAAGTAGTCTCTACGATAACCAAGCTGCAACAATGCATATACATTATTAGGGAGATTATACTCACCCCTAAGAATCGTATCCGCGTAATCAGAAGTCACCACATTACCATCAACCGTCTGTGTGCCTTCAAACGTAAGTTTCGCAAGCCACTTCTCATAAGTATATTTTAATTTTAGATTGCCTTCATATGTTGCAACATTTGAATTACCTGTAGTTTTATAACCACCCAACGCGACGTTACCAGAAAAAGGACCTGCTGCTTCTGAATCCAAGCTCTCAGCATAAGCAAGAGGGGGTGTGACTATACAAAACAGCAGGGTTAGTATCACTTTTTGCATAGAACATTACTCCTTCTTCAATCATTATAAACTATGCGGCGAAACATAAACGAAGCCAACTGGGATGCAAACCTTTCATATTCCTATTAAGCTTGCCCCATGCAATTTAAATTGGCAGCAAATTTCACGCCTCAGGGCGATCAACCCCAAGCTATTGAGGCTTTGGTTCAAGGTCTTGAAAATGGTGATGAACACCAAGTTTTACTGGGGGTAACAGGTTCAGGAAAAACTTATTCTATGGCATGCGTGATTGAACGCAGCCAAAAACCAACACTTATCATAGCGCCCAACAAAACTTTGGCTGCACAACTTTATGGTGAGTTTAAACAATTCTTCCCAGACAATGCCGTGGAATATTTCGTCTCCTACTTTGATTATTATCAACCCGAGGCATACGTGCCGGCATCAGATACATTTATTGAGAAAGATTCTGCCATCAATGAACACATCGACCGCATGCGACATGCTGCCACACGGGCTTTGTTGGAGCGAGAAGATGTGATTATCATTGCATCTGTATCCTGTATTTATGGCCTAGGCAGCCCTGAAGCTTACGCCAATATGCTGCAATATTTTGAAATTGGTCGCGAACAAGACCAACGTACGGCAGTGAATAAGTTGGTGGAGTTGCAGTACACACGTAATGATACAGATTTTCATCGTGGCACGTTTCGTTTGCGCGGTGATGTGTTGGAGTTATACCCTGCCGATGCAGATGATTCAGCTATCCGTGTTGAATTCTTTGGTGATGAAATTGATGCAATCTCACGCTTCAACCCACTCACAGGCCAACGTATAGAATCATTGCATAAATACACCGTATTCCCTAAGTCGCATTATGTCACACCACGCAGCACTTTGTTGAATGCCATGGAAACCATCAAAGTGGAATTGTCAGAACGTTTAGCAGCACTTTATGATGACAACAAACTTGTAGAAGCACAGCGATTGGAACAAAGAACCATGTTTGATCTGGAAATGATTCAAGAAATTGGGCATTGCTCAGGTATGGAAAACTATTCTCGTCATTTATCAGGTCGCCCCTCTGGAGAAGCCCCTCCAACTTTGCTTGACTATTTACCCAACAATGCAGTGGTAATGCTGGATGAATCACATGTCACAGTGCCACAAATTGGCGGCATGTTTAAGGGTGATAGAGCCCGCAAACAAACTTTGGTTGATTTTGGCTTTCGCCTACCATCTGCGCTGGATAATCGCCCGCTACAGTTTCATGAATTTGAAGCCATTGCCCCACAAATTATTCATGTCTCGGCCACACCTGGTAATTATGAACTTGAAAAAACAGCTGGTGTTTTCATTGAACAAATCATTCGCCCAACAGGATTGATTGATCCTGAAATAGAAATACGCCCTGCATCAACCCAAGTGGATGATTTTATCAGTGCTGCCACTGAAATCATCAACAAAGGTGATCGTGTTTTGGCCACATGCCTCACCAAACGCATGGCTGAAGATTTAACCGAATATCTTACCGATGCAGGTTTAAAGGTTCGTTATCTTCATTCGGACATTAAAACCATAGAACGTATGGAAATTTTGCGTGATTTGCGCTTGGGGGTGTTTGATGTCCTCATTGGCATCAATCTGCTTCGTGAAGGCTTGGATTTACCAGAAGTCAGCCTGGTTTGTATTTTTGATGCGGATAAAGAAGGTTTCTTGCGCTCTGTACGCTCCTTGGTGCAAACCATTGGTCGAGCTGCGCGTAATTCAGAAGGAAGAGTTATTTTATATGCCGATAAAGTTACCGACTCCATGAAAAAAGCGATGGATGAAACTGCACGCCGCCGTGAGAAACAACTGGCCTACAACAAACAACATGGCATCACACCACTGACCATTAAAAAAGATATTTTGGACATCCTTGGTTCAGTTTATAATTTAGATTATGCCCACATTCCTGAAATTGCAGAGCCTATAAACCTTAATCCTTATGAAAAAGCAGCCCGCATTGCAGAGCTTGAACGATTGATGACTGAAGCTGCTGTTGATTTGCGGTTTGAAGATGCTGCAAAACACCGTGATGAGATTGCATCACTTACTGCGGATGCTTAGAGTGTCTCTGACTCAGCAAGGCGGTGTTTGATTTTGAATGCCTCAAGCGGTGGCAACATGCTCAAGGTTAATTTTTCTGCTTCTTCATCACCGATAACTTTTTTCAAAACTTCGCTATTGGCTTGCAGTTTACGATAAACTTGCCCATAAAGTCCGTATGCAAAGTCTGAATACCGCTCTGCCCAAGCAACAATAGATTCATTTTTAATGGCAAGCACACGCACCGTATTGATGGCAATCACTGTGGCACTATGCGGCAGCGCTGTAACGACGGTAATCTCACCTGCCTCATCGCCTGAACATAAAGTGTCCAATTTAATTTGTTCCGCACTGTTATAGGGGTGTTCCTTAAACACTTCAACTTCACCGCTAAGAATAAGGAACATAAATTTAGCTTCTTTATCCCCCTGAACAATCAGCTCATCACCAGCGTGAATGCTGACAAACTTAGCATTAAATAAAACCACTTCGCGCACTGCCATAGGCAACGTTGAAAAAATAGGGTTTACAGCCAAAGCACTTGCAGCCGAACGTTTTTCTGCCAACTGTGTTGTAGCACGAAGAAACTTTTCATTGCTTTCAAAAAGCTCGCGCACCCGTTGGCTGGGTATGGCATACAATACACATTCTGTCATTGCCCGAACTTGCGCACCAGCCGTGCCATGGTACAAAACCGATGCTTCGCCAAACACATCACCTGATGAAATAGAGGCAATTTCATATACATTGCCATCATGCTGTTTTACCACCCGCAACAAACCTGATTGAACAAGGTACAAATATTCGCCTTCTTGCCCTTCAACAATCACAGCCTCGCCAGCTGCACAGGTTAGAAATAGAGCACAATCATGCAACAACTGAAATTCTTCTGGGTAGAGCACCGCCAAGTCAGGAAATTTACTTCCTTGAAAATCTTCATAAAGAATGTGTTTATCCTGATTCATAATAAGCAATTATCCTTAAATAAAAAGCCACGACAAGGCTTCAATCATTTTTTGTGAGCCACATCACTAATGTGAAATATTGTTTTCATACCTGAGCTCATCCTTATTTTCTGATCTTTCCCTACCCATAATGCTTCTACGCCAGCCATTTTTTCTACCAAATCCATGCCCTGCTTTTGCCCCAAAACAAACAACCCAGTACTCAAAGCATCCGCTACTGTTGCTGTTTCGGCGATCACAGTAACACTCATATTTTGTGTTGCTGGCTCGCCAGTTTTAGGATCAAGAATGTGATGATAACGTTGACCACGATACATATAAAAACGTTCATAATCACCAGATGTCACAACACTTAAATCCTGACCCACCTCAATCCACCCCAAGGCAGTAGCTTGCCTAGGATGGCGAATACCAATGCGCCATGGTTGCAAGCCATGGTTGCCAAGCACACGAATATCACCACCTGCATTGATGATAGCATGTTCTAGACCATATTGCTTAAACACTTCAATACCCTTATCAATAGCCAAACCTTTAGCAATAGCGCCAAAGTCAAGTTGTAAACCCGCTATTTTTTTTGTCCAGCCTTTGTTGAGGTGTCTAATGTTCTCCACACCACTATAGTGTAGACCATGTGAAATTTTTTGCTTGCTTGGTGGTGTGGTTGGTGGTTGACCACCTGAAAAACCCCACAATTGATTAAGTTCGCCAAGCGTGGGGTCAAAAGCACCAAGGGTTTGTTCATGTATGTTTATAGCCTGCAAAAGCAAGGCTTCTACATCAGGGGCAAGTTGTATCACTTCAGTGGGTTGGGCTTGATTAAACGCCTTTACGGTATTAAAAACTTGGCCATACGTGGTGAATTCATCTTCAACAGCCTGCATGGCGGCGGCAGCCTGTTGTATAGCTTTTAAAGCTAATGTTTCATTGGCATCATAAACTGTGAATTCAACAATGGTACCAAGCATGAACCTTGTTTCTTTAAAGTCTTGGCTTTGCTGGGAAGAACATGCGCTAACCCCCAACAAAATAAACCCTAATAAAACAATATAACGAAACATCAGCCGTTGTTAAACTCTCCTAAATGACGCAAGCGTTGCTCACGTTGTTTAAGCAATGTGTTTTGTGGGATTTTTAATAACTCTTCCAAACTATTGTAGAGTGTATCGGCCATCAATTCCGCAGCTTTCTCTACATTCCGATGTGCACCTTCTTTGGGCTCATCAATGATGGCGTCAATCAAACCAAAACTTTGCATATCCACGGCTGTAGGTTTTAAGGCTTCAGCAGCTTGTGCTGCATATTTACGATCATGCCACAAAATTGCAGCACAGCCTTCAGGTGAAATGACGGCATACGTTGAAAATTTTTGCATGAACAAGCGATCACCTACACCAATGGCAAGTGCGCCACCTGAACCACCCTCACCAATGACAGTAGCAATAACAGGTACTTTTAAAACAGCAAGATCAAGTAGATTCCGAGCAATGGCTTCACTTTGCCCACGCTCTTCGGCATCAATACCAGGCCATGCACCTGCCGTGTCAATAAAGGTTAAAACTGGCATTTCAAAACGTTCTGCAAGGTGAAACAAACGCAAGGCTTTGCGGTAACCTTCAGGTTTTGCCATACCAAAATTACGCTTCAACTTCTCTGCTGTTGTTTTGCCTTTTTGATGGCCTACAATCATGACAGAATGTCCACGGAAACGTGCTATACCACCAACAATTGCCGCATCATCAGCAAAGGCACGATCACCATGCAGCTCCTGAAAGTCATCAAAGATTAATGGGATATAATCAAGCAAGTTGGGGCGGTCAGGATGCCTTGATAGTTGTGCAATTTCACCACGGCTAGCATTTTCATAAACACGCTTAACCAATTCATCACGTTTCGTGTTTAAGCGCTCCACTTCTTCGGCAATATTGACCTTAGCACCATCTCCCATGAGCGATAACTCCTCAATTTTAGACGTCATCTCTGCGATAGGACGTTCAAATTCCAGATATGTAGTCATTGTTATTACCCCTGTTCTGACTGATATGTTTTACGTTTACCAGCAAAAGTTACCTGCCATGGTTTACATTCAATCGTCATGGACTTTTTATCAAGATGCTCTGCCAACCACTTTTGACTTTCCGTGTTCCATAAAAGATGCGTTTGCATTGTTTCTAATTCGGCAATACTGCCATCTGGAAGTGTAAGCGCAAAGCTTAAAGGCAAACAAACCTTGTTTTCATCCCCTTTCACCTCTGTTTGCTTCCCTTTCTCTTCTTCTCCAGAAATAGGGGAAGAACAATACTCCAAAAGACCCGATACCCTATCTTGATTCCATAATAAACTACTCGTATTGATGTTTAAACGGTGAATCAACTGCGGCATGATATTTTCTAGCAGCTCTACTTTTTCTGCTATCAACACGGGTTTATCTTTGCTGGTATCCACCCGCGCAGCCAGCAGCAGTGGTTTATCTGCTAGCAATATCTCTTGGCAGGCATCAAACGTTTTGGCAAACACAATCAATTCAGCAGATCCATACAAATCATCCACTTGTACAAATGCCATATTAGCGCCGCGTTTTGTGCGGTATTCCCGATACGATGATACAAACACAGGCAAAATAACTGTGGCATCATTCTCAAGCTCATGCAGCAAGCTCAAATTAGAATCGCCTAAATTTTTCACATTTGCCAAATATTCTTCCAAAGGATGGCCTGTCAGAAAGAAACCAAATACTTCGCGTTCTGCCTGCAAACATTCGCCTATGCTCCATGCCGTTGTTTGAGGAAATAAATCAGGCTCATTCGCCCGCACAGACTCCACTGAAAACAATGCTGACTGCCTATCGTTTTTTTGCTTACGCCTTTGATTGGCTACACCAAGAGCTGCATCCAAGCCTTGAAGCCCTGCATAAATATGTGGTACCAAGCCCGACATCGCTCCAGCTTTAATCAGAGCTTCTCCTAAACGTTTATTGAAGCAACCTTTAGGAATGCGTGTAATCAAATCTTCAAAT
>JAJFLD010000190.1 GCA_021772875.1 Ghiorsea sp.
AGGTTCATATTCAAGTTGTTGTAATATAAGGACGGGTTTCTTCATGGTATCGCTTAAAGCAAGATGCGTTCCCTCTAGCTTAAAACACATTGAAGCTTATAAACACGTATTGTGTGTACTTGCCATGGATGCACATGCCTAATTATTCACCCGTCTTGATTAATAATTAGGCATAAAACAGGGATTTACATCAACTATACGATGAAATACGCATGATAAGGATGTGTTTATCGGTGGAACACCGCTTGCTAATAGGGGGTATATCGCCACCACTTCACAAAGGAGAACACATGATGTTGAACAAAACTAAAATACTAGCAACTGCAGCGCTGGCACTCGGTTGCACGCAAGCTCACGCAGCAGATTGGGTCACTTCGGCTGATTTGCGCGAGCGTTATCAGTCTTTCAATAACTTTGATTTTAATTCAGCTGTTGATAACAATGCATGGGAGCTTGATACACGTTTATTTATCAAGGCAAAGACTGAATTTGAAAATGGTTTGTCGGTGTATTTGCAGCCACAAGCGGTGTTGATTAAAAATCATACTACCGCAGCAGGCACACAAAACTTTTCACAAGCAGATTTATTGCAATCTTATATCCAATACAACACAGGAGATTTTGGCGTGCGTTTGGGTCGCCAACAGCTTGTGTATGGCGATCAAAGATTATTAGGACATTTGGGTTGGAAAGATGTGGCGCGTACATTTGATGGTGTGAAAGTCATGTATAAATCAGAAGCTATCGCGGTGGATGCTTTTCGTGTGCACCCCGCTGATATTGGGGCGATGACACCAACACCAACAGCACCGCATGGTCAATCTTTGGTGACATGGGAAGATAGGACACTAACGGGTGTGTATGGTACATATACGCTGGCACCCAAAACAGGTGTTGATGTTTATTATATCAATTGGGCACACACGGCTGCAGCAGCCATTGGTAAGGGCCGTGATTTGAATACTTATGGCTTGCGTGGTTTTGGCAAATGGGGTGCTGTTGATGCAACAGCTGAAGCAGCTTTCCAAGGCGGCACATGGGCAACTGGCAAATCACAAAGTGCATCGGCTTATGCCATTAAAGCGGGTTATTCACTGGATACATGGGCAACGCGCTTTGGTATTGAATACGATTATAGCCCTGGTGATGATAAAACAGACCCAACAACACATAAAGATTTTGTCTTTCCATTTCATACCAACCATGCCCATTATGGCGAGATGGATAGATTTTCTTGGGCAAACATGAAAGATATTCGTTTGTCTGTAAAAACATCACCAGCCAAAGGGTTTACGTTCATTGGTAATATTCACAAGCTTTCATTGGATACTGCCAAAGGTGATTGGTTGAATGTTGTGGGTGCAGGTGTTTTGTATCCAGGCAAGGCAACCTATACCGCAACAGATGCAGGCACAGAAATTGATTTGAAGCTTGTGTATAAAGTAGCTTCTGTAAAAGGTTTAAAGATTGTTGGTAATTATTCAACGTTTAATCCAGGTGCTGCTGTTTTGGAGAGAACAGGCTTTAAAGATTCAGCAAGTTTTGCTTATTTAATTGCCAATTATACATTCTAAATAATTTATTGTTTATAAGTAAGATGCGTTTTCATGTGTGTGTTATAGCTGCTGTGTTTATGTGTGGGCACAGCAGCGGTAGCGCTTGTCAATAAGAGGGACGAGAAACAAAGTTTTTTATATTGAGCGATCAAAAGGAGATCATGATGTGCAATCGTATGCGCTGTGCATTTGGCCACATATTGGCTTTGGTTTTGATGGCCATACTTGTGGTTTCAGCTTCTTTTTTTACGGCTCAAAATCTATCGGCACAAGAAACAAAACTCAGTCTTCCTGAGGCGATTAATGTCTCTGGTCGTCAGCGTATGTTAACCCAACGTATGATGAAGCTGTATTGCATGGTTGGCATGAAAGTGCAGCGAGAGCAAAGTATAGAGAGGATGAATGCCGCTGCGAATTTATTTGAAAATCAACTCAAACAACTTGAATATATTGATGGCGTCGATGAAGAGCTTATTACTGAGAATTTACAACGGGTCTATAAACACTGGGAACCGGTTAAAAAACTCATCCAATCCACCCCCACGCGGGAACGTGCTCAGCGTTTACGCAGTTTGACAGATGAATTATTAAAACATGCTCACAGGTTTGTGGTTGAGCTCGAAGGTGCCAGTGGCACATCACAAGGCAAGTTGGTGAATGTTTCAGGCCGGCAACGTATGCTTTCTCAACGTATGGCAGGTTTTTATATGGAAAGGGTTTGGGGTGTACGCAGTGAAAATATCGATGAAAAGTCAAAAAAAGCAGAAAAAGACTTTGTAGAAGCATTGGTTTTTTTAAGTGCTGCACCAGAAAATACATCAGAGCTGAATCGTGTGCTGGGATTAGCGGCTGCACAATGGCACGTTTTTAGAGCAATCAATACACTTGGTGATTATACAGAAAGTAATATTTATGCTCAGCCTGCCATGGTTTCAGATAGTTCGGATACGATTTTATTTTTCATGAACCAAGCAACCCATTTGTATTCAAACCTGTGATTGTACTTTACTGAAGGGCTGCCCATAAAATGGCTGCTCACTGCACAATATATGTGCGAGCATGTTCGGTATTTAAAATATAAAGGTATATAAGGCACCAATAACTATGACATTGCATTGAACTTATGCATTGGTACCATGCTTGCTCTATTCCCAAAACAAATATGTAAAACAGATATGCGCAATCGTATAGATTTCAATGGAGACAACACATGGCGAAGAAGAAGCTGGTAATGATTGGTAATGGTATGGCGGGTGTGCGTGCCATTGAAGAGATTCTTAAAGCCAACCCAGATATGTTTGAGATTACAATCTTCGGTGCTGAAAAATATCCAAACTATAATCGTATTATGCTCTCGCCTGTGCTTGCAGGTGATACCACCGTTGAAGATATTATTTTGAACGATGAGCAATGGTATGCCGATAATGATATTACCTTACACATGGGTAAACGCATCAAAGAGATTCAGCGTGGTTATAAAAAAGTTGTCGCTGAAGATGGCACAGTGGCTGAATATGATAACCTGATTATCGCCACAGGTTCGGATCCTTTTATTATTCCTGTGCCGGGTCATGATAAAGAAGGCGTGATGGCTTTCCGTGATATTGATGATTGTGATAAGATGTTTGCAGCGGCCAAAAAGTATAAAAAGGCTGCTGTGATTGGTGGTGGTTTGCTTGGTCTTGAAGCGGCCAAAGGCCTGCTCAATTTAGGCATGGAAGCCACGGTGATTCATGATCAGGCAACCTTGATGAATATGCAGCTTGATAGTGTGGCTGGTGAGATGTTGCGCGCTGATCTAGAAGAGCAAGGTATGCATTTTAAAGTGTCTACTTTGACCACTGAAGTGACAGGCGATCAACGTGTTTCGGGCTTAAAATTCAAAGATGGTTCAAGCCTTGATTGTGATTTATTGATTATGGCGGTGGGCATTCGCCCGAATATGGCCTTGGCAAAAGATTGTGGCATTTATTGCAACCGCGGCATCGTGGTGAATGATTATATGCAAACCGTGACCGACCCATCGATTTATTCAGTGGGTGAGTGTGCTGAGCATAGAGGCATTGCTTATGGTTTGGTTGCCCCCTTGTTTGAGCAAGCCAAAGTGCTGGCTTATCAGATTACAGGGCAGGGTTTAAGAGCTTATCAAGGTTCGGTGGTGTCTACCAAGCTGAAAGTGTCGGGTGTGGATGTGTTTTCCGCTGGTGATTTCATGAGTACACCTGGAGCAGATGTGCTTGAGCTGATGGATAAAGTGGGCGGGGTTTATAAAAAACTCGTGCTTGAAGATGACAAAATCAAAGGTGTGGTGATGTTTGGCGACACCGCCGATGGACCAACCTTTTTCCAATGGATGCAAGATGGTAAAGATGTTTCTGAGCAGCGTTCTAGCTTGCTCTTTTCGGCATCGGGTTTGGGTGACTCTGGGCATTCAGGCATTGATTTGGTTTCGGCGATGTCAGATGACACGATTGTATGTGGTTGTAATGGCGTCAGCAAAAAAGATGTTGTGGATTCGATTGTCACCCAAGGTTTAACCACCCGCAAAGAAGTGACAGCATGTACCAAAGCAGCTGGCTCTTGTGGTGGTTGTGCGGGTCTGGTGGATCAATTATTGGCATCTACATTGGGCACTGCCTTTGTTGAATCGGATCATGAGCCGATTTGTGGTTGTACCGATTTGAATCATGAGCAGGTCAAAGAACAAATCAAAACGAAGAAACTGACCATGGTTCGTGAAGTGATGAATGTTTTGGAATGGAAAGGTGAGGGTTGTCAGGTTTGTCGCCCTGCGATTAATTATTACATTGGCATGTTGTTCCCTGAAGATTCTGAAGATGATCGAAGCTCGCGTATTGCCAATGAGAAGATGCATGCCAACATCCAAAAAGATGGCACGTTTTCAGTGATTCCACGTATTTATGGTGGTGAAACCACACCTGATGAGTTGATTCGTATTGCGACAGTAGCGAAAAAATATGCTGTGCCTACAGTGAAAATCACGGGTGGTCAGCGCATTGATTTGTTGGGTGTGAAAAAAGAAGATTTGACCAATATGTGGAAAGATTTGGATATGCCAAGTGGCTTTGCTTATGGTAAAGCGCTGCGCACAGTGAAAACATGTGTGGGTTCGAAGTGGTGCCGTTTTGGTACGCAAGACTCCACTTCCTTGGGCATCCATCTTGAAAAACGTTTGGATAGGATTTGGTTTCCAGCCAAGGTGAAGTTTGGGGTATCGGGTTGTCCGCGAAATTGTGCGGAAGCAACCATTAAAGATATTGGTATTGTGGGTGTTGAAGGCGGCTGGGAAATCAGCACGGGCGGCAATGGTGGTGTGCACGTGGTGGCCACAGAATTGTTGTGTATTGTTGAAACAACAGAGGAAGTCGAAGCCGTGAGCAAGGCTTATTTGCAACACTATCGCGAAACAGCGCGCCACAATGAGCGCACTGCACCGTGGCAGAAACGTGTGGGTTTAGAGAGCATCAAAGCCTTGGTGGTTGATGATCTTGAAAGCCGCGAAGCTTTGGTGGCACGCTTGGATGCTTATATCGCAACACAAGACCAAGATCCTTGGGCAGCGCGTGTATTGGACGCTGAAAAAGAAGAAAAAAATCAATTCTCGGAATACAAACGTATTGATATTCCAGTAAGGGTGGAAGTATAAGATGAGCAACACAACAACATGGATTGAAGTTTGTAAGTTGGATGAAATTCCACCATCCCAAGCGCGTACGGTAAATGCAGGTGACACAGTAATTGCTGTGTTTCGTCTGACTGATGATAGGGTCAAAGCCATTGAAAATCGTTGCCCGCATAAAAATGG
>JAJFLD010000020.1 GCA_021772875.1 Ghiorsea sp.
TTTGATCTATACAATAACTATTTCACCCAACCATATATCCTGGCTATAACCTTCTTCATAAGTGATGCCATCATAAACCACAGGAAGTGATACCTGCCTTTGAAACAAGATGTTTCTCTTTTCCAACTCATGGCATAAACATGCTTCATAGACCGATTCAAGAAGCCCTGGCCCAAGTGTTGAATGTACACAGTAAGCAGCATCAACAACCAGACGAGAAAGTTCATTCAGTTCATCACTTACCCCTTCTCTTTGTGTTGAATTATCTATGGGTATCATTTTCAAAGAACCTTTTTAACCACAGAGGCACGAAGACACAAAGTTCCCAAAGTGAATTGAGCCAAAGACGCGTACACTGACGCTGGGACACCATGCAAAACACTAAAGTTTTTCCTTTGTGCCTCTGTGCCTCTGTGGTTTAAATCATAAGTCATATCAGCCTACTGAACCTTCAAGTGATACTTCCATCAAGCGGTTGGCTTCCACAGCAAATTCCATGGGTAATTCATCAAACACATCTTTACAAAAACCATTTACAATCATGTTCACAGCATCTTCTTCAGACAAACCACGCTGTTGACAATAAAACAATTGGTCTTCACCAATTTTTGAGGTGGTGGCTTCATGCTCTAAAGTTGCCGTCGCATTTTTTACTTCCACATAAGGGAAGGTATGTGCGCCACACTTGTCACCCAATAAAAGTGAATCACACTGGGTGAAATTACGCGCATTTTCTGCACCTTTACCCATTTTTACGAGACCACGATAAGACTGTTGTGCGCGACCCGCTGAAATGCCTTTTGAGATAATGGTCGATTTGGTGTTTTTGCCCAAATGAATCATTTTTGTGCCTGTATCAGCTTGTTGGCAATTGGTGGTTACGGCTACCGAATGGAATTTACCCACGGAGTCATCACCGATTAATACACAGCTTGGATACTTCCAAGTAATGGCAGAGCCAGTTTCTACTTGTGTCCACGATATTTTTGAGCGGTTGCCACGGCATTCGCCACGCTTGGTCACAAAATTGTAAATACCACCCACACCATTTTCATCGCCGGGATACCAATTTTGTACGGTAGCATATTTGATTTCTGCATCGTCTAACACAACCAACTCAACCACTGCCGCATGTAATTGGTTTTCATCGCGCATGGGTGCGGTACAACCCTCAAGATAAGAGACATAAGCGCCTTCAGCGGCGATGATAAGTGTGCGCTCAAATTGACCTGTATTTAAAGCATTGATGCGGAAATAGGTAGATAATTCCATAGGGCAACGCACACCTTTGGGAATATATACAAACGAACCATCAGTAAAAACGGCAGAATTTAAAGCTGCAAAAAAGTTGTCGCCTTGGGGCACCACCGACCCCAAATATTGTTGCACCAGCTCAGGGTAATCACGCACAGCTTCAGAGATAGGGCAGAAAATCACACCTGCTTCTTGCAGCTTGCTTTTAAATGTAGTGGCAACAGAAACCGAATCAAACACGGCATCCACCGCAATATTTTTGACACCAGCAAGAAACTCTTGCTCACGCAAAGGAATACCAAGTTTGGCATACGTTTCTAAAAGTTTGGGGTCGACCTCATCCAAACTATCAGGCCCAGAATCTGCAGATTTGGGTGCAGAATAATAAGAAATAGATTGATAATCCGTAGGCTCATAATCCACAGCTGCCCAAGTCGGCTCTTTCATGGTTAACCAATGGCGATAAGCTTCCAAACGCCAATCGAGTAACCATTGTGGCTCATCTTTTTTCGCTGAGATATGGCGAATGGTATCTTCGTTCAGCCCTGGTGGGAAAGTATCGGATTCGATGTCGGTGATGAAACCAGCATCGTATTCTTTACCAGCAAGGTCTTTTTTAATTTCTTCGTTTGTTGCCATGGTTATTGGGCTCCACTTTCAAGCTGAATCGGCACGACTTTTTGCATCGTGAAAATTGGGGTGAATCTTGTATTCACCATGTCTTCTAAGCTGATGTTTTGTAAGGCATCACGCATGGCTTGATTGATTTTTAGCCAGTTGGTGCGGGTGCCGCAAACATCAGATTGTCCGCAAGCTTTGGCGCCGCTCACTTCACAATCAGTTAAGGCAACGTTGCCTTCCAAAGAATGGATAAGCTCACGCACGCTGATGTCTTTGGGGCTGCGTTGTAGTTTGTAGCCGCCATTCACACCACGTGTTGATTCAACCAAGTTGGCTTGAATTAAAGCTGTCATCACTTTGCGTACTGTGGGTTGGGGGATATGTGTAACTTCTGCCAAATCAGGTGCACGTTGTACATACTCAGGTTGTTTGGCCAACTCAGACATCAAAAGCACGCCATAATCAGTCATTTTTGATAAACGTAACATGTGATTGCCCTCCTTATATGCGTATGTATTTGATGTGAATGTTACACCTTTGGAAAGTGGAGCAGTTTAGTCGTGTATTGCCATCCTACAAGTTTTTATTGTCACATAGCATGTAAGGGCATATCTAAAGCTAATGAACACAACATGTTTGGATGTTTTAAAGTTGAGGTGTAAGCTGTGCATATTTGAGAAAAATGAACAGCGGAGGTCGCGATGTTGAAAGGAAAAATGATTATTGGTCAATCAGGTGGCCCGACAGCAGTGATTAACCAATCCTTGGTTGGTGCGATTTTAGCGGCCAGAAAACATGCCGCAATCACGGGTATTTTAGGTGCAAAACATGGCCTTGCTGGCATCATGAAAGAAGATTTTATTGATTTAAGCACGCAGCCTCTGGCCCAACTTGAAGAAGTAGCAACCACACCCGCCGCAGCCCTTGGCTCTGTGCGCCTAAAGCCTGGCAAAGCAGAGTGTGAAAAAGTATTTGAAGTCTTTAAGAAAAATGATGTGCGTTTTTTCTTTTATATTGGTGGCAATGATTCAGCAGAAACGGCCTACATCATTGCTGAAATGGCCAAAGAAGAAGGTTATGATTTTTGCACCGTGCACATCCCCAAAACCATTGATAA
>JAJFLD010000191.1 GCA_021772875.1 Ghiorsea sp.
CATACTGTGTGTCACAATAATAATCGTAAACTCATTTTTAAGCTCATCCATCAGCTCTTCTATTTTTGCTGTGGCGATAGGGTCTAGGGCAGAACAAGGCTCATCCATTAGGATGATTTCGGGTTTGACGGCAATAGTGCGCGCAATGCATAGACGTTGTTGCTGGCCACCAGAGAGTGCGGTGCCTGGTTCTTGCAGTTTATCTTTGACTTCATCCCAAAGCCCGGCACGGGTGAGTGAGTGTTCAACAAGGGCATCCATTTCCGCACCATCACTTGCAATACCATGGATACGTGGTGCATAAGCAATGTTTTCATAGATGCTTTTAGGGAAAGGGTTGGGTTTTTGGAACACCATACCAATACGAGCGCGCAATTGTACAACATCAATAGAGGCATCGTAGATGTTTTGTTCATCCAATAAAATATCGCCTTCGATACGACAATGTGGAATACGATCATTCATGCGATTCAAGCAGCGTAATAATGTTGATTTCCCACAACCAGATGGTCCAATGAAGGCGGTAACCTTATTGCAGGGGATATTAAGATTAATATTGTGAAGTGCTTGGCTTTCTTTGTACCAAAGCTTCAAGTTGCGGATAGAAATGTGTTTAACAGAAGTCATTGTTTGTTATATCCTTACCATGTTTTTTGTGAACGGTTACGTAGCCATACGGCAAAGGCGTTCAATAATAAAAGCACTGTCAGCAGTACAACAATGCCAGCAGCTGTACGTTCTTCAAAGGCGCGCATAGATTCTGAAGACCATGTATAAATTTGCGCTGGTAACACGGTTGTGGCATCTAAAATACCTGTTGGTGCTTCAGGGATATAAGCCATCATGCCCACAATCAATAATGGTGCAGTTTCACCCATAGCTTGGGCAAGCCCAATAATACTACCGGTTAAAATACCTGGGAAAGCGAGTGGCAAAACATGATGCCAAACAGTTTGTAAGTTGGATGCACCCAAGGCATAGGCAGCATCACGAATGTTGTCTGGAATAGAGCGCAGCGCTGCGCGTGTGGCAATGATGATAATGGGTAGGGTCATCAATGAAAGGGTGAGGCCACCAGCCAATGCCGAAGAGCGGGGCACACCCATCACATTAATAAAAATGGCAAGGCCTAACAAACCATAAAGAATAGAAGGAATAGCAGCAAGGTTATTAATGTTTACTTCAATGGCTTGGGTAAAGCGGTTATCTGGCGCAAATTCCTCTAAATAAATGGCAGTCATGACGCCAATAGGTACGGCCACAGCCATGGTGATAAGCAATAAGAAAATAGAGCCGATAGCCGCAGCGAGAATACCAGCACTTTCGGCGAGTTTGGAGTCTCCATTGGTGAAGAAACCTTTGTTGAAATTGAGCTCTATTTTCTTTTCTTTAAATAATTCATCAACATATTTTTGGTCTTTTCTTTTTAAACCATGACCATCATGGCCTTTAAGATATTGATCAACCCTATGATTTGCCAAAGCCCATTCTATCTGGGTTGTATTGAGCAACTCAGGGTGTGCTTTCAGTTTGCGTGGCAGCGTGCGTAAAAATGTTTTACTGACAAGTTTACGATCATTTTTATCGATAGCTGTGTTGTAGTTTTTTACAATGGAAGGACTATAGTTTACAGATACCTGCACATAAGCTTGTTGAAAAGCTGGTAGTGCTTTTGAAATAATATCCACGAAGAAAAAGGTTAAAAAAGCCAAGGCAAAGGCAATAGCTATCATACCATAATATTTAAAGCGACGATCAGAACGGTGGCGACTTCGCAGGCGTTTCTGCTGCGTTGTGATGCTGTTCATTTATTCATACCTCTGACGGAATTTGCGAATGATAATGGTAGAAGCGATATTAAGAATGAGTGTGATGGTAAGCAGCACAAGGCCAAGAGCGAAAGCCGCTAGCGTGAAGGCTGAGTCAAACTCTTGATCACCAGTGAGTGCTTCAACAATTTTTACAGTTACCGTGGTCATACCTTCAAGTGGGTTGGCAGTGAGGTTGGGGCGTAAGCCTGCTGCCATAACCACAATCATGGTTTCACCAATAGCGCGCGATGCACCCAAAAGAAATGCTGCAACAATACCAGGCAAAGCAGAAGGCAGTACGATGTGGCGTATGGTTTCTGAATGCGTAGTACCTAAAGCTAGAGAGCCATCACGTAAATCTTGTGGTACAGCGCGAATCACATCATCGGATAAGGATGAAATAAACGGAATAATCATAATGCCCATGATAATGCCAGGAGTAAGTGCATTGGTGTAATCGGCATGTAAACCTACGGCAGCAGCAGCTTGTACCACCAATGGGCTAATCGTAATGGCGGCAAAAAAACCATAGACCACGGTTGGAATGCCTGCCAAGATTTCAAGCAAGGGTTTAAGACGATTGCGGGCTGTGTGGCTGGCATATTCAGACATGTAAATTGCAGCAAATAGACCGATAGGCACGGCCACAAGCATAGCAATGCCTGTGATCATAAATGTACCTGCAAAAATGGGTACTGAGCCAAACTCAGGCTTGGCACCACCAAAATCACGGCCTGCACCAATCAAAAATGCAGTATCAGGATTCCAAGATGTGCCAGTGATGAAATCCCAAAAGGACACAATGTTAAAGAAACGTATGGATTCAAAGAGTACGGAAAAAACAATGCCTAGCGTGGTTAAAATAGAAATCAATGCAGCCAACATAAGCAAAGTTGCCATAGCTTTTTCTACAGGTTGGCGGGCGCGGAAATCATGGCGAATGTGTTTGAGTGCAAACCAAAGGCTAATGCCACCAAGACCAAAGGCAGTGCCTAAAATCATGCTGCCGGGGATATCGATAAGGTTGAACATTGAAAACATTGAGCAAATAAAACCTACAATCAATGCAGGGCTAGCCAAGCGAACAACAGCATACCAGCCATAAAAACCAGGGCGAGAATGAAGAGAACCATGTATTTCTTCTAGGGTGGTTGCTTTTTTGCGGGCAAAAAGGTAAGCCATAGCAGATAAAGGGATTAATCCTGCGGCGAACCAAAGAAAGATGTCAGCAGTAGTCATAGCGAATGAATGGCCTCTTGGAATGGAATGTCTTCACAAGTTTTTTCCCCGTTTTGCTTGATGGTGGAAACTCTAGTTGAAGGTATGGCAAATGAAAACCATGAAGGTCGGTGCTATAAAAAAAGGGCTACAGCGTTAGCCGTAGCCCTATTGAGTTGTGTGATGCTTCAGGCTTAGTGTTTTGCCTTAAAGTCGTCAGCAGTCATGTTGGTCAAGTTTTTCAAAGCTGCACGATAGTGTTCGCGCTCTGCTTTTGGTAAGGCAATCAAACCAATATCAGTGCATTCGCCGCCATCGCCAACCATTTTTTCACTCATGAACAAGTTAGCATATTCCATCATGCCAGGCACTTTGCCAATATGTGATTTTTTGATGTAAAAATACAAAGAACGAGACAATGGGTAGCTGTGGTTTGCAATAGTAGCAGGTGTTGGAATCACACCATCAATGTTTGCAGGCGCAATGCTATCGCTGTTTTCTTCCAAGTAGCTGTAACCAAAGATGCCCAAAGCAGCAGTATCACGCGCAAGTTTTTGTACGATCAAGTTATCATTTTCGCCTGATGGTACAAATACGCCATCTTGACGAATTTTATGGTATTTTTTGTATGCTTTGTTTTTCTTTTCGTCTGCTTTATACAATTTTGTATATACATCCATTTTCTTAGTTAAATGCTTAAGAATCATGTCTTCAAATGCATCACGTGTACCAGAAGATGTTGGAGGGCCATACACGCGGATTTCACGGTGTGGCAATGAAGCATTGATTTCATTCCAGTAGTGGTATGGGTTTGCAACAAGGTGAGTCCCATCTTTACTTGGTACTTCAGCAGCAACTGCCAACATCAAGTCTTTGCGTGAAAGGTTGATGGATGCAGTTTCTTTTGATTGTGCAATAGCGATACCATCGTAACCAACAACCATTTCAGTGATGTCTTTGACACCATTGGCTTGGCATTTTTCAAATTCGCTTACTTTCATGCGACGTGATGCGTTGGTAAAGTCAGGTGTGTCCAAACCTGCGCCAGCGCAAAACAATTTCATACCACCACCAGAACCTGTAGATTCAACAACAGGTGTCTTGAATTTTGTGGTTTCACCTAAAGCTTGAGCAGTGTAGCTCGAGAATGGGTAAACTGTCGAGGAGCCGACGATTTGAATGGTTTCTGCGGCTTGTGCAGCGGTGTGAGCAAAAAAGCTAACAGCCGCAAGTGCAGTAATAGCCATAATTTGTTTTTTCATTAATGAACTCCCATGTTCAATATAAGTTGGCGAAGTTTTGCAAATGATTGTGACATGCATATGACAGGGATAAGAAAAAGATAAGTGTTAAGGTCGCGTAAGTTAAGATTTATTGATGAGCTAGAGGTCATAATGATATCAATCAGACAGGAAACGAAAAAAGCTACCAATCGTAAGATTGATAGCTTTCCCGGATATTAAACTTATGGAGTAAGCTTAAACTTTGTAAAACTTAGAATTTAACGAGTGAGTATAAGCCCATTTTTGTAGTTTTAACTGAAGCTGTGTCTTTTGTTGAGTCATATGCTGCAGTCAAAGTAATGCCTTTTTCTACGAAGAAATCAATACCAGCAACTGTGTGTGTAGTTTTTGAAGCTGCACCAGATACTTTCATTGTTTCAACTTTACCAAATGCGCCCATGTCGTCGTTGAACTTGCCAGTTGCCCACAATGCGTTTGCAGTCACTTTAGGTGCAGTAGATACATTTTTTTGATTTTTAACATTGATTACGTTTGCACCAACACGGAAAGCTTTAGTACCATAAGATGCCATGACTTGTGTCAAAGTTTCTTTGCTACCCAATACAACAGTGCTGTCTGTTTTCTTGCCACGGTAGCCAGAACGATATTGCAATGAAATGTCCAAACCTTTGATTGGAGCAATAGAAACACGTGAGTTTAAATCTACAGCGCCTGTTTGGTTAGGGTTACCATAACCACCACCATTTGTAGCTGTTACCCAGTAGTTTACCATGCCATCAGCAAGTTTACCTTTCAAACCCAAGCCATAATCAGCAGAATCATCAAATTTGAAGTGATCAGAAGTTACTTTTGCAACATAACGATGTCCCCAAAGGTGTTGTTCATAATCAATCCATGGTGTGTGAGACAAACCAATGCGAACTTGTGCTGCATCAGAGAAGTTGCCTTCAAGGAAAGCGTATTTCAAGAATACATTCATGTTGCGTTTAAGGTTTTTGGTATCACCATTTGAGTCTTTATGTGATTGCTCATTGTTGACATCAGTAGTTACGCGTGCCTTCCATTTACCTTTAGTATATTCAGCTTGTACGTAGAAACGATCCACGTTGCCACCCATAGTTTTTGTGCCAGCTTTGTCAGTTTGTGTGAAGCCTAAGAAACCTTTGCCACTTAGTTTTAATTTTGCATCATCTTTTTCAGCCACTGTAATGCCGCCAGCGAACGCAGAAGATGCGCCGAATGCAGTTAGCAATGCAAGTGCAGTTAATGTAACTTGTTTTTTCATGTTATACCTCTTGGTAAAAGTTAATCAGTGAACTCACCGAAGTTTATCTGCACCGAAGTGTACAAGCCTTTGTGACACCTTTGTGACATGATTGTCATATGTGTTAGATGTCACAGTGTTGTCATTAAAGTATTGGTAAATGTCGCCAGACTTTATAAAAAGAGGAAAATAGATATGTATATGGAGAATATTATGGAATATTCTAACAAAGAAACCATGGTAGAATCATTGATTGAAAGTAATTTAGATTTTCAAACCTTTTATGATTTACCTTTGATTGCTGATTTAGAACACAAGGCGGCCATGGTGCTTTTTAGCTGTATGTCACGAGAAACATTTGCGGCAGGTGAGATTATTTATCAAGCGGGTGAGGCATCCGCTGGTAAAATGTGTTTGATTTTAGATGGTGAAGTTAATGTAAAAAGTGAAAGTGGTTATAAGTATAGTAGCCTACGTAAGGGTGATGTCTTTGGGTTGTTTTCATTTTTGGATGAAAAAAGAAATCATTCGGCAACGTTGAGTGTAGAACAAGATACAGTTGCTCTGGCTCTAGAGCGTTCATATTTTGATTTGATAGCTTTAGAAGAGCCAAAGTTGGGCAATGCGCTGATGCGCTTTATGTTTAGCTTATTAAGCAAGAAAGCATCTGAGTTAGAAGTAGAGTATGCTCATATGCATAATTTTGCATTTGGTGGGAAGGTGTAAGTGGAAGCTACAGATAAACATATACTAATCGTTGAAGATGAACCACCTATCGCCCGTTTGATAGAGATTCATCTTAAACAAGCAGGGCATCAGACGACAATTTGTGATAATGGCTTGGATGCCCAAGAATTGTTGGAAAAGAATCATTATGATTTATTGATTTTAGATCGAATGATTCCAGGTAAACGTGGCTTAGATGTTTTGCGCTGGCTTAGATCAAAAGAGAAAACATCGGTGTTGCCTGTGCTGATGGTGACGGCCTTAACGATGACAGATGAGAGAGTGCGTGGCTTGAATGAAGGCGCAGATGATTATCTAGGCAAACCTTTTGAGCCAGATGAGCTTGTGGCACGGGTTGCAGCTTTGTTGCGCCGTTCGGTGAGCACGCTTACCGAAACATTTGATTCAAAGTTGATTCAGCTTAATGAGGAAAGCATGGAAGTGAAAGTAGAAGGTAAGTTGTTATCTCTACGTCCTTTGGAATTTAAGTTGTTGCAAACGATGATGGAAAAACCTGGGCGTGTTTTTTCGCGTGAGCAACTGCTTGATACTGTTTGGGGCATGGATTCTTTTGTCGAAGAAAGAACTGTAGATGCAACCATCAAACGTTTGCGCAAAGAGTTGATTTCATTTGGACAAGGTGAGTGTGTGCAAACAGTACGAGGTATAGGTTATAGGTTTCAAGAAAAAGCATGAACATGAACACAATATTGTGGCTTGTCGGCCTTACGATGCTGGCTGGTTTGTATTACCGTAACGTTAAAGCACAAGCCAAAATCAATGAGCAAGAGCAAGACTATATGAGTCTTGAACATAAATATAAGGCACTTCAACGGACGCTGGCAACGCGAGGTCACAGGTTGGACGTGTTGCTTTCGACGGTTTCGGAAGTGGTGCTTCGTGTTGATGATTTGGGCCGAGTATTGGGTGGCAATAAACAGGCAGAGATACTTTTTCAGTTTGAAAAATATCCAGCATTGCCCCAATCCATGCTTATTTTTTATCGTGATAGTGAATGGCTTCAAGAATACCAAAAAGCCATTAAAGATTTACCTAAGCAGCGAACTTTACCTGAGATGAACATCAAAGGACGCGTTTTCCTGCCGCGTTTGGCAACACTTGGTGAAAATGAAGCATTATTATTATGTATGGATGTGACGGCCTATACGCAGCTTCAGAGAAAGCAAAAATCCTTGCTTGATAATTTAATGCATGATTTAAAAACACCTTTGACATCATTATTAGGCTATGCGCGAAGTATTGAAGCATTTGCCGATGATGATGAGTTGCGAGAAGAAGCCGTTGCTGTGATTGCACATGAAGCAAAACATATCAATGATTTGATGAACAGCATGCTCACCTTAAATCAAATTGAATATCAGCAGGAAGAGATGAATAAGGCGTGTAATGTGGTTGCTGTAGCACAACAGGTTTGGGAATCTTTAGCCTACGATATGCAACAAAAAGACGTATCATTGGATTTGAATAGTTGTGCAGATGAATTGCAAGTGCATATGACAACAGTCGATTGCCATCGTGTTTTGATGAACCTTGCAAGCAATGCCATTAAATTCTCACCACGCGGCTCAAGCATTATATGTTTGATTGAAGAAAACGAGAAGGTTGCGCGTATTTCTATTGCAGATGAGGGAGCTGGTATTTCAGATAAACATTTACCAAGGGTGACTGAACGCTTTTACCGTGTGGATGATGCGCTTGGGCATACCAAGGAAGAAGGGAATGGATTGGGTCTATCGATTGTAAAAGAGATACTTGATCGCGATGGTGGCAAATTGCGTTTGAGTAATCGGGAGTCAGGTGGTTTGTCTGCGGTAGTTCACATCACCAAAGCTGAATAAGTTTTGCCCTGATTTCTAGGGGTAACCAAATAAATGCGAAACGATGTTGTTTCAACACTATTGCAGCACTTGATTTTATTGGTGGTTTGTAAGTTGTTGATTGCATAGATAAAAAATGGTCGGGACGGCAAGATTT
>JAJFLD010000192.1 GCA_021772875.1 Ghiorsea sp.
ATTTATGGACCCATGGGCAGACCGCTTTGGGAGTGGTTACCAGCTGGTTCAATCTGAAATCGCGTTTGGTGTGGGCGGATTGACTGGTGCGGGTTTGGGCCAAGGTGTGCAGAAGTTGTTTTACCTTCCAGAGAGTTTTACCGACTTTATCTCTGCAGTCATCGGAGAAGAATTAGGTCTTGTTGGAATCCTAACATTAATTTCAGTGTTTTCAGTATTGGTTTGGCGAGGTTTTAAAATAGCGATGACTGCGGACAAATCATTTCCGCGTCTCTTGGCATTGGGTTGCACACTGCTATTGGCTGCAGCTTTTATTATTAACTTGGGTGCTGCTATGGGTATATTCCCAACCAAAGGTATGCCTATGCCATTTGTGTCTTATGGTGGCAGTGCCTTGATTGGCAGCTGTATATTGGCGGGTCTTATTTTTTCAGTGCAACGTCATCAGGGTGCGCAAGTGAATAAGCAGCGTAGCAAAAAAGGCGCAAGCGCACCTATGCACGCGCAGGTGAGCGTATGAATAAGATGATGTGCATAGCTGGCGGCGGCACAGGCGGACATGTGATTCCTGCTTTGGCATTGGCTGATGCGGTGCGTAAACACTGGCCCAATTTGGATGTCCATTTTATCGGCGCAGAGCGTGGTTTAGAGGCCACCTTATTGCCTGAGCGCGGCGAGTCGGTTTTGTTATTAAACATGCATGCTGTACAAGGCGCTGGCTGGTTGCAGAAATGGCGTGTGTTGTTATGGGAGCTTCCAAAATCGATCATGCAAATTCGTAAAACATGGCGTCATAAGAAACCTGAAGTGTTGGTTGGTGTAGGTGGTTACGCCAGTGTGGCAGGTGTGATTGCAGCTTTGCTTTCGCGTATTCCAGTGGTGTTGTATGAACAAAATGCCATTCCAGGTTTGGTCAATCGGGTATTGTACCGATTTTGTGATGTGATGATGTTGGGTTTTGTTTCAGCAGGAAAACATTTGCCACAGCACTTAAAAAAATCAGTAGTGACGGGTAATGTTATTCGCCAAGACCTGCTTGCAGTTGAATACAAAGCACATGATAAACCTTGTTTATTGGTGGTGGGTGGCTCCCAAGGGGCGATGTTCCTGAATGAAACAGTACCTTTGGCGTGTGTGAATTTGGCTAAAGAAGGTTTGGACTTTTCAGTGATTCACCTTGTTGGTGCAGGTGAGGGCAGAGTTGAGCAGGTTTTAGCGATGTATGAAAGCGTGGCTATTCAAGCTCAGGT
This sequence comes from Ghiorsea sp., assembly GCA_021772875.1. GTDB lineage: Bacteria > Pseudomonadota > Zetaproteobacteria > Mariprofundales > Mariprofundaceae > Ghiorsea. The sequence continues at coordinate 1,251 of JAJFLD010000192.1, forward strand.
ATTGGCTTATGCTAAAGACATGCCGAGTTTATTTGCTCAAGCTAGCTTGATGATTGCCCGTGCTGGGGCAATGACAGTTTGTGAAGCTTCGGCTGTAGGTATGCCAGCCTTTTTTGTGCCACTGCCATGGGCAGCGGACAATCATCAGTATTACAATGCCTTAAGTTTGAAAGAAGTGGGCGCTGCAGAAATTATTAAACAAAAAACATGTGATGTGGCGCTCCTGACGGAAAACATTGGCGCCATACTATTTTCGCCCAACAAGTTAAAGGCTATGAGCAAAGCAGCCAAAGCAGCTTGGATTGGTGATGCAGATAAAAGGCAGGTGGAAGTGCTGGAAAATATAGTGGGCAAATCTTTTGCTGAGGCAAGATTATGAAAACACGCGTACAGTGCATTCATTTCACAGGCATCGGTGGCATTGGCATGAGTGGCATTGCTGAAGTGCTGCACAATCAAGGTTTTAAGGTGCAAGGCTCAGATGTGGCCGAAAGCCCGAATGTGCAAAGGCTTCGTGATATCGGCATCACAGTAGAAATCGGACATAAAGCTGAAAATTTAAAGGATGCGCAGGTGGTTGTAGTGACTACGGCGGTGTCTCGCAATAACCCTGAAATTATTGAAGCGGTAAGTCGTGGTATTCCTGTGATTCCACGCGCTGAAATGTTGGCAGAATTGATGCGTATGAAACAAGGTATTGCTGTGGCAGGTAGCCATGGCAAAACAACCATTACATCGATGATTGCACATGTCATGGAAGTGGCACACCTTGATCCAACTTATGTCATTGGTGGTCGGTTGATGTCGACCAGCCACAATGCACGTTTGGGTGAGAGCAAATGGTTGGTGGCAGAAGCCGATGAGAGTGATGGCTCCTTTTTGCGCCTTTCACCTATGATTTCAGTGGTCAGTAATATCGACCCTGAACACCTCGACCATTATGGTGATTTTGAAACCTTGATTGCAGCTTTTAAACAGTTTGTGAACTTAACTCCGTTTTATGGCCGTGTGGTTTTACATCATGAACATCCCAATGTGGCCTTGTTGCGTGATGATTTGCATCGTCCTGTAACCACGTATGGCACAAGCCCGCAAGCAGACTTATATCTCAAAGAAGTCGTTGTAGATGGTTATAAACAGCAACTCACCATTGGTTTTTCAGATGGCTCTACAGCACAACTTCTGCTTCCTATGCCGGGATTACACAATGCCGAGAATGCTTTGGCAGCAGTTGCCGTATTGATGGATTTAGGCATTGATTTCAACTTGATTACCCAAGGATTTGCTTCTTTTGAAGGTATCCAGCGCCGTTTCCATTGTTTTGAAACAGGTCAAGGTGTGTTGGTAGATGATTACGCGCATCACCCCAAAGAGATTTTGGCAGCGCTGCAAGCGGCGAATTCATGTTGGCCAGATCGACCTATTTCGGTGTTGTTTCAACCCCATCGTTATTCACGCACCCAAGATTTGTATGAAGACTTCTTAGGTGCATTTGATACAGCACAAAAGGTGCGCCTGCTTCCCATTTATGCAGCAAGCGAAACACCTATCCAAGGTGTGGATTCGGCATGGTTGGTGGATGGCATGGTGACACGTGGTCATCGGGATGTGGCAGAAATTGAAGTCATGCATGATGCACAAGCTTGGGTAAGTGCTGAATTAGAAGCAGGACATATTGTGTTGATGATGGGTGCGGGTTCCATTGGTTCAATGGCAAAAGATTTGCGCCAAATTTTGGGTGAAACATCATGACCTGGCAAACTGAACTTCAAGCCTTGGGCAAATTGGAAGAAAATGTGCCATTGGCATCACGCACCACATTGGGTGTGGGAGGCAATGCTGCATGGTTATTCCGACCCTTTGATCAAGATGGGTTGATTCATGCTATGAAAAGTGTCGATAAAGAAACGCTTTTGTTCCCTATTGGTCGCGGCAGTAACCTTTTGATAACTGATCAAGGCATTGATGGTTTGGTGATAGATTTAAGTGATTTGGGTATGTTAAAAGTAGATGGTGTGTTGGTTGAAGCTGGCGCTGGTGTACGTCTGAGTAAATTAGCCCAACTGGGTGTGACACATGGGCTGACTGGTTTTGAATTTATGGCAACTGTGCCCGGTGATTTGGGTGGTGGCGTGGCGATGAATGCTGGTGCATTTGGGCAACAGGTTTCAGATGTGTTGTTATCCATTCAGCTCTTAACGCGTGATGGCGAAGTGAAAACATTGAGCCGTCAAACCCTTGATATGTCTTATCGACATACGCGTTTACCCAAGGGAACTTTGATTTTATCAGCAAAATTTGAGCTTCAACGGGAAAATGCAGCTGAGGTACGCCAACGTATGCGTGAAATGCGCAAGAAGCGTAGCGATAGTCAACCCTTGTCTATGCCCAATTGTGGTTCAGTGTTTAAAAACCCTGAAGGTGATTATGCCGCGCGTTTGATTGAAAGCGTGGGGCTTAAAGGCAAACAAATCGGCAAAGCCAATATTTCTACGGTGCATGCTAATTTTATTGTGAATCAAGGTGATGCCAGCTGTGAAGATGTGCTGGCCTTGATGCGCTTGGCAAAAAATGCAGTGAAACAAGAAACAAATATTGATTTAGAGCCTGAAGTGAGTTTGGTGGGGTGTTCATTATGAATGCTTTAAAAGACAAACGTATTGTGGTGTTGATGGGTGGGGCATCCAGTGAACGCGAAGTTTCATTGCGCTCAGGGCAAGCTGTGTTTGAAGCATTGCAAGGCACAGGTTTGGATGTGGTTGCTCTTGATTTGTCTAAAGATACAAGGCTTTGGTTTGCACAAATTCAAACTTGCCAAGCAGATATGGCCTTCATTGCCTTGCATGGTACTTATGGTGAAGATGGTTGTATTCAAGCTGTTTTGGAAACATTACATATCCCTTATACAGGTTCAGATGTGACGGCTTCGGCATTGTGTATGGATAAAAAAGTCACCAAGGTTTTATTGCATGATGCCGGCATAACCACACCAAGTGATGTGGTGCTTCAAGCAGATTTGCCGCAAAGTTATCCTGTGTTTGTAAAACCCAATGCCGAAGGTTCTAGCGTTGGTTTGCATTATATCGCAGATGAAGCTGCGTGGTTGGCCTTGGTGATAGAAGAGCCTAAGGTTAAAGAACCAAAGGCATGGTTGATTGAAAGATGTATCCAAGGTGCAGAAGTTCATGTTTCGGTGCTGAATGGCCAAGCATTACCCGCTGTGGAAGTGGTGCCCAAATCAGGTATGTATGATTATGCCTCGAAATATACCGCAGGGGCAACCGATTATTATTGCCCAGCACGTTTATCAGACCAACAAACTGAAAGCTGCCAACGTATCGCTGAGCGTGCTGTTGCTGCCTTGCATTGTGCAGGCGCACCACGGGTAGATTTGATGGTGCCAGAGCATGGTGAGCCAGTGGTATTGGAAGTGAATACGATTCCTGGCATGACAGCGACAAGTTTATTGCCCAAAGCCGCGGCAGAAATGGGTATAGATTTTACAACACTTTGTATTTTAATTCTCGAAGCTGTAGTGGTTGGGGGTAAGTGATGAAACGCTTTCCCTCCAAAACCAAAAAAACTGAAAATGTGCGTAGGCAAAAAGCAAGGCCTGTGCGCCAGCCCATACGTTGGCTCAAGCCCGTGTTGCAAGGTATGGCCATCTGTGTTGGTGCGAGTCTGGTGATTTTGGGCCTGTTACAATTGAACCAAAAACTATCCATTGCCTATTGGGATATTGAAGCTGAAATACCGCTTCAAAAACAAATTGAACAATTTTTAGTCAAACAAGGTCACCTTGATTTCTGGCATTCGCGGGCGGCTGTGCTGCAAGCAGGGTTGATTCAAGACATTCCAGATATTCAACATTTACAAATTAACCGCATATTACCCGATGGATTATTGCTTAAAGCCACTGCCCGCACGCCTATTGCTTTATGGGAAGGCGAAGGTGTGAAATCTCAGGTGATGTTGATTGATGAGAAAGGTGTGGCATACCGCAGCTTGCAACGCGGCGAAACATTGGATTTACCTATTCTACGCTTACAAAAGCGTGAACTGGCACAAGCGGTGCTGGTGTTGCAAGCACTGCATCAACAACATGCAAGCAAACTACAGGATTTAAGTGAAGTGATTGTGGTTGAGCGTGATTGGCGATTGAATTTTGCCCATGGTGAACAATGGAAGTTGGCTACTGCTCACCCTGACAAAGATATACATAAAATTATTAATATTTTAGCGATGCCGCGTTGGGCACAAGGCTACTGGCGCATGGATGCAAGAATTCCACAGCGTTGGTTTATCCGACCAGCCAAGCAGGAGGTCATATAATGGCTAGAGAGAATCAAATCATCGTAGGCTTGGATATCGGCACAAGTAAAATTGCCTGCATCGTTGCTGAAGCGGGGCCAGATGGGCGTTTGGACATTGTAGGCATTGGCACACATCCATCTAAAGGTTTGCGCCGTGGTGTGGTGGTTAATATAGAGAGTACTGTGGAATCGATTCGTTTGGCGGTTGAAGAGGCCGAGTTGATGGCTGATGTGGATATCAAAAAGGTTTATGTGGGTATCGCAGGCAGTCATATCCGTGGTTATAACAGCCATGGTGTGGTGGCAACAAAAAATGGAGAAGTCACCGAAGAAGACGTGACACGTGTGGTAGAAGCTGCCAAAGCCATGAATATCCCAGCCGATCAACAAATTTTACATGTGTTACCTCAAGAATATATCATCGATAGACAAGATGGTATCCGTGAACCTGTGGGCATGAGTGGTGTACGTTTGGAGACCCGCGTGCATGTGATTACGGGTGCAGTCTCCTCGGCACAAAATATCATCAAATGCTGCAATCGCTGCGACTTGGATGTCTCTGATATGGTCTTAGAGCAAATTGCATCCAGTGAAGCTGTGCTTAGCCAAGATGAAAAAGATATTGGTGTGTTATTGGTTGATATTGGTGGGGGCACAACTGACTTGGCAGTGTTCATTGATGGTGCGATTCGGCATACGGCAGTGATCCCTGTGGGTGGTGACCATCTCACCAATGATTTGGTTGCAGGTCTTCGCACTTCGGCACGTGAAGCGGATACGTTGAAGAAAAAATATGGTTCGTGCATGAGCTCAATGATTCTTGCCGATGAGACAGTGGAAGTGCCACGGGTAGGTGGTCGGCCACCACAATCCATGCCTAGGCAAGTGATGGCGCAATTGCTTGAGCCACGTATGCAAGAATTGTTTGAGCTGGTGAGAGAGGAATTGGATAGATCAGGTTATCGTGAGTTGGTGGCAGCAGGTGTGGTGCTGACGGGCGGTAGCAGTTTGCTCGAAGGCACCTTAGAGCTTGCCGATGAAATTTTTGAATTACCGGTGCGTATTGGTCGGCCACAAAATATTGGTGGTTTGGTTGATGTGGTGAACAGCCCCATTTTTTCTACAGGGGTAGGTTTGATTCTATATGGTCAACGGTACCGTGCAGAGTCTCAACATTATCAAGATGAAAAACGACGAAAGAGCGGCAATATCTTAACCAGTCTCCGACGATGGTTTGGCGGATAGTTATGGTAGAGACGAAGTTACATCACCAGTTTAATAATATAAATAATGAGGAAAGGAGAAAATAACATGGCACTTAAATTTACTTTAGACGACACGGAAAAACAGGTTGCAAGCATCAAAGTGATTGGTGTTGGTGGAGGCGGTGGCAACGCCTTAAATAATATGATTGCACAAGAGCTTTCAGGTGTGAGTTTTGTGGCAGCCAATACGGATGCGCAAGTGTTATCGCGTAGCTTGGCGCAAATTCGTTTGCAATTGGGCTCACACAGCACCAAGGGCCTTGGTGCTGGTGGTAAACCAGAAGTAGGGCGCGATGCAGCCGACTCGGATCGGGCGCATATCAAAGAGCTATTGCAAGATACTGAAATGGTATTTATCACTGCAGGTATGGGTGGTGGTACAGGCACGGGTGCAGCACCAGTGATTGCAGAAGTTGCAAGAGAAATGGGTATTTTAACCGTAGGTGTGGTGACCAAACCTTTTTCCTTTGAAGGTAAACGTCGCATGCGTTTTGCCGAAGAAGGCATTGCAGAATTATCCAAAGTAGTTGATACCTTGATTACTATTCCTAATCAGAAGTTGATTGGTCTTGCAGGTAAAAATACCTCCATGAAAGATACATTCTTAAAAGCGGATGACATTTTATTGCAAGCTGTGCGTGGTATTTCGGACATGATTACGCGTCCTGGTTATATCAATGTGGATTTCGCCGACGTTACGGCTGTGATGCGCGAAAACCAAGGGTTGTCGATGATGGGTATGGGTACGGCATCGGGTGAAGGTCGTGCTTGCATAGCCACCGAAGCTGCAATCACATCACCATTGTTGGAAGAAGTGGATATTCATGGTGCGCAAGGTTTATTGGTGAATGTAACAGCTTCTGAGGATTCATTGTCTATGGCTGAATACGACGAAGTGATGTCCATTATTTATAATATGGTGGATGAAGATGCCAATGTGAACTGCGGTGTTGTTTTTGATGATGAAGCAGGTGATGAATTGCGAGTCACTGTGGTGGCAACAGGTCTACAGAAAAAAGTCACACCAAAACTTGCTTCAGTGCAGCCGATTCGTATGCCAAGAATGCCTGTGATGGGAGATGTGCCAGTACCTGGTTTTGTCAGTGGTGCAGGTCAAGCGCAAGCGCAAACTGCACAACAAGAATCACCCTATGATGAACTATACGACATTCCAACATGGATACGTCAACAAGCAGATTAAACGATACTCTGAGAGCCTGTGAAAGAAGCGATGAAAACGATGTGGCTCTGAAGTCAATGAGGTAGATTAGTGGTTTGTCATGGCCGCAGCAAGTCAACCGACAACGTGAACACCAGCGAGCATATACTCTGAGTATTTGCCATCGCGGGGTTTACGTTTGCGTTTAATCATTTTTAGAATATCAAGGGTACAATCGTGGGTTGCAAGAAAGTTGGTACGTGTCGATTTATGCCCGCATTTTTCACATTGAATAATCATGTTTTTTTACCTTCCCTACCAATGATGTGAAGCTTAAAATAGCAACACATCTTGAATTATTGTGCAGTCCTTAGAGAGAAGCCTAGCAGGGTAATGATATCTTTATGTGACATTGAAAAAAGAAATAATCTTTTAGGCTGAATTCATACGCAGTCAATAACACCAGTGCTTTATATATATGAAAAAAAAGAGCCTCTGCGTATTGCAGAAGCTCTATGCATGATGCAGGAAGGATTAAAACTTAGGCCTGCTTTTGCTTGCCTATAGTTAATAAATCCCAAATGAGTAATACAAGACCTACAGCAGTAACGAGGCCAAAGATCATGCGCCATTCCATGCCCTGTACAAACCAAGGATGAATTTGAGCTGCAAAATAACCATACCAAGTTGAACCACCAACTGCCCGCTCAATAAAGGATTGTTCATAACCTGAAATGAGTAGGGCAATGGTCATGCCAACTACGCCTAAATTAAGCAAACCTAATGACCATTTCCACTTCCAGCCGCCATCAGGAAGGTTTGAACCAATGCCTTCTTGCCCACGAATGTATGGCACAGCAATATAAATCATAGCAATAATAATGGTGGCATAAGCCCCGAAAAATGCCAAATGACCATGGGATGCAGACCATTGTGTGCCGTGGGTATAGAGATTGATTTGAGGTAGAGTATGCATAAAACCCCAAACACCTGCCCCAAAGAAGTTGCCAAAAGCATGAGCAATCAGCCAAGCCAATGCTGGGTTATTATTGCCTTTCATTTGGCGGGCACCAGCGTCATAAACAGCATGTACAACCATGGCGACCAAAGGAATAGGTTCTAGGGCTGAGAAGAAACCACCAATGGTGAGCCAATATTCAGGTGTGCCAATCCAGAAATAATGATGGCCAAGGCCAAGGATGCCTGAGCCAAACATCAGAGCCACTTCGATATACAGCCATGTCGTAACAATTTTGCGATCTACTTTTAAGGTTTTCATCAAACCCCAAGCCATCAAACAACCCACCAAAACTTCCCAAGTCGCTTCTACCCAGAGGTGAATCACCCACCACCACCAATATTGATCAATTGAAATATTGGGTGTGTAAAACATGCCTGCGATATAAATACCAGCCAAAGCCACCAGGTCTAAAACCAACACACCTGATATGCCGCTCCATGTACCTTTCATAAAGGTTGCTGCCGCATTGTAGAAGAATATAAGCATACAAATCACTATGCCTATATCAGCCCAACGCGGCGCTTCAATATATTCGCGACCCTCATTGATGAACCAGCGTGTGAAATCATCGCCTGGTCCACTTTGAATCAAAAGAAAAACCAAAACTACAATAGTTACAGCGGTAGTAAGTAACCAAAACCCAATGTTACCGAGTTTAAGACCAACAATTTCAGTTTTACTTTCTTCTTCCAGAAGCCAATATACTGAACCCATAAAACCATATAACATCCATACTATCATGGCGTTGATATGAATAGTGCGTGTCACATTAAAATCCAATACACCTAAGAGTAAATCGGGCACGAGATACTGCATGCCAGAGAGTAGACCAAAGATAATTTGCGCGACAAATAAGATAATCGCTACGGTATAATATTTAACAGCCAGTTGCTGCCCGCCATTGAGATGATTGAGTTTCATGACTTAACTCTCCTTGTCGATAACTGTGAAATTGTAGGGAAAACCGTTGGTATCAATAGATGACATCCACTTTAGAAATGCAATCACGGCTTTGGCTTCCTCTTCGCTGATATGCAGATTAGGCATGACACGGCCAGAGCCAAATGAACGTGCGTTTTCTTCAGGGTTCATCAAAAAAGCAATCATCAAAGCTTCACGCTCAGGTTCAGAGCTCCAACCAGGATCCAGCCATGCTTTGGTGAGATCAGGCGCGAAATAGGAGCCATTACCAAGCAAAGTGTGGCATCCCATGCAGTTTCTACCTTGGGTGATTTTTTTACCGTGTGAGACCAGAGCTTCGGCATCTTCTTCGCTTAGTTTTTTGCCAAAGAGTGGGGCGTCGCCGCCAATCACGGGCACTTGCATATTGCGTTCATCATTAAATTCATAACCAATATGTTTGTTAATCACTGCGTAAGCAGGTACGCGTTCACTACCTGCGGTAATTTGTGGGATGGTGTCTAGCGTTAGAATCACCAGCACGACAAACATGAATGCTGTCACCCATATTGCAGTTTTTTTCCAGAAGGTTTCACTGGCCCACCATGGCATTTCATTGTTCATACGTTTCCCCCCATTATAGTTTTGACTGTAGTTTTTTAGAATGTGGTAGGTCATCTGTTTGAGTTGGTTTTTGTATGAGGTGGGTCGCTACGCACAATTTCCAAATACCATGTGGGGCGAGTAGATAACCAACAAGCATGGCAATGACCAACCACCACCAATAACCATGTAGATGTGCCGCAGAACCTAAGGTGAGTACGGCGATAAAAAGTATGCCGTAAGCCAAGTAAGCTAAAACCATCAACCAAGGTTTGCTTTGAAGTTTGGACCAAGCAAAAAGGAGTGAATAAAGTGCACCAGCCATGATAACCATAGCGCCGGAGAAAAAAACGATGAAAAAATCTTTCAGTTCAACAGGCTCGAGCATGAGCACAACCACCTTACAATATTTGTGGTTACTTTGGCGTATGAATAAGACATAGGCAAGATAGTATTATAACTTGTGTGGACTAAGCGCGACATTGCTGAAGCAAAAAAATCTTGAGTATGGTTATCATTGTGTGTGTATATGCCAAGCGCATTGGTTTTTAGACGCATACAAAATGCATTTATGATGAACGGTATACCGTTCAAGTATTTTAAAAGGAAAAACTTACTAAATAAACGAAGTTTAAGTTTTCTGTGTTGCTATTTCTTACCCGAGTTAACTTTTCTTATGACGTAAACGTGCTAAAAATTCAGTAACACGTTGATTGACCTCGGAAGTTCTTTTGATCATATCAGAGGCTGTGCTGAGCGAGATTGCAGATGTTTTGCCCACTTCTTCAGAAGCAGCAGAGACATCAGCGACAGCCGTACTGATGCTTTGAATGCCATGAGAAACTTCTTGTGCACTAGCTGAAATTTCATGGGTGGCCGAAGCTTGTTCGCCCATAGCAGCGGAGACGCGTTGGCTGTAGTCATTCATTTTGCGTATGGTTTCGCTGATGTTTGCAATGGTTTTGCTGGCATCATCACTCTCTTGCTGCATATTCTGAATTTGTTTGCCAATTTCCTCTGTAGCTTTTGCGGTTTGTTGCGCCAAGTCTTTTACTTCGCTGGCAACCACAGCAAATCCACGGCCGGCTTCACCAGCGCGTGCAGCTTCAATGCTGGCATTGAGTGCGAGCATATTGGTTTGTTTTGCAATGTCGGTAATGGTTGCAACCACAGAACCAATACCGTGAGAAACAGTGGCAAGTTTTTCCACTGTGATATTGGTAATGTCGGCTTGAGCAACCGCTTGTTCAGATATTGTAAGTACTTCGCTGATTTGTTCATTCACATGGGCAATGGATGTGCTTAATTCTTCAGTGGCTGCGGCAGTTCTGTTGACGTTTTCGACACCTTGGTCGGCACCACTAGCAGCGGTATGAGCTTGGCGGGTTAAAGATTCTGAGACACTTGCCATTTCAGAAGCTGATTGTTGCACGCGGGTCACTTCGCTGGTGAGCATGGATAATAAGTTGCCAACACTGTTTTCAAAGTCATCAGCCAAACCGAACTCTATCTTTCGTAAGGCTTCTTGTTGTTCTGCTTCTTCGCGCTCGCGCTCTGCTTGCATCTGTTCTCGCTCTTGCGAGCTGCTAGATAAACTATTTCGCATATGATTTAAAGCTTTATGAAGCTGACCCATTTCATCATTGGAGGGCTCGCGTTCTTGGGTTGAAAAATCACCATCGGAGATGCGAATTGCAGTGTCTCTAGCGTCTTTGAGCGGAGCCACAATTAAACGGCTCATGAGTATTTTAAGGATCAATAAACCGATGACCAAAATAGCGATATTCACGATTAATGATTCGAGGAAATCATCTTCAACGGCTTGATCAAATGTAGCCAATGAAGAGCTCAAACGAATAGCACCATTAACTGTGCCCACTGGCACATCATGACAAGCAAGGCAATCTACACCACGTGTATTATGGGTGGCCTTGTAGGGAATGACGACAGTTAAAATTCGCTCACCAGCTACGTTTGAAACCATAATGATTTCTTCACCTTTGAGTGCGCGTTTATCAATATCATCCTGTGCTTTTTCATGTTCAAACCCTTCACCAAATTGATCAGAGACTGCATCAGAACGAATAATACGAACATCTACAACCCTTTCGGCTTTCAGTTTTTTCTGACGCAGCACATCGCGCTCACCCATGGTGCCGGTTAACATCATCGTATTTAAACTGTCAAAATAAGAATTGTTGGATGCGATGAGTTGTTGTTCGGCCATGTTTAAAACACGATCTTTACTCGAGTGATAAGCAATAATTGACGGAATAATAATGGAAACAATAAAAACAATGAAAATGACAAGATTAAGTTTGGTTGCAATGGAGAACCGTGCTTTGGTATAATTATTAGGCATTTAGCTCTCCAGTATGGGTGTAAATGCATGCTCGATGAGCATCATTTTAAAGCAACTTCACCACGCTTCATTTAGGAGTAAGAAAGATTCATGCCAGATAAGCTGTTGAGTGATTTTTAGTAGCTTGTTACGATACGAGTTAGTCAGAAGTCTTTTTGTGGTATTTTAGGTTTAATACATCCTCTTTTATAAATAGAAATTGTTGTAGCTATTATTACCATACTCAATGCGAGTAAAATCAATCCAAGGCTTTTCGCAGCCTTAAATAATGAATCCCATACTTTTTTCCTAGCTTGTTCTGATTTAACCATTATTCCGATAAGCATTGTGCTTTCTTCTGCTGATAATGATTTTGGATTAGCAATGGCCTTTTCATATGCTTGTTGAGCTCGTTCGACATTAGACATAGCAGAGAAATGAGTTGTGAAGAGATACAAAGTAATTGATGTGGCTATTAAACCAGTAGATACGGTAAGTAAAATTATTAAGTCTATTTTTTTCATTATATGCCTCTAAAAAGTAGGATCATAGCCTATTGTTTCATGTTGCCGAAAGGGTGTTTTGGTGCGAAAGCAGTTGTAGTCACGTGGCCTGTGCAGGAAACTTGTTAAGATCGTTTACTGCTTTGCTTAAAGTAAATTGGGGTCAAAGTAAATTGGGGTCAGGTCTTGTTTCGCGCATTTTCATCCCCCTCTTTGATTAATCTACTACCGTAGAGTGGTGTAATTCTGCATGTTTAGCAATCGCTTGCATAGTGAACCCTGTTCTCAGTATACCTCTCCCATACATTTAAAACGTGTGTTTTCTGGCACTTCAAGAAACACCGCCCTAGCTTCATTAGACAAATATATTTCTGATTTTGCATTCCCACACGATGTCACACGATAAAACGCACCTTCGAATTCAATCCGTAATGGCCTAGCTATTGCACCCTCTAATCATCAAATCAAAAGGCGTATTATAACTATATCAATCCGCCAAACAAGACCTGACCCCAATCCTTGTTCTTGTTCTCGCGCGGAGCGGGAGGTCAAAGGGTGAAAATGGAGCTGAACGCGGCCGTTCTCCCGCGCAGCGGGAGAACATCAGTGATGAGCGGGCGCGACAGAAAACACCCAAG
>JAJFLD010000193.1 GCA_021772875.1 Ghiorsea sp.
CATTAAAATATATCATCACAGCACCATTGGCCGTATTCAATATCTGGCTCCCCACATCAGCATAACGCTGCACCACTTCAGCTTTTGGGAAGCCATAAAAGTTTTGGTAACCAGTTTGAGCAATCACCAGCTTAGGACGCACTTTGGCTACAAAAGTGTCTGTGCTTGAAGTTTTGCTGCCATGATGCGGCATAAGCATCACATCAACAGCGGGTAAATCTGCCAAAATTTGTTGCTCTACAGCAGCTTCCATATCACCTGCAAACAATAGCTTTTGTCCCGTTGTCAGCGTGATGAGCAAAACCAAAGATGTTTGATTGTTATTGTTGGCTTGATAATCCTTAGGCGGCCAGAGCACTTGAACATTTTCTCCGCCTTTCAGCTGAAAAACATCACCTCTTTTGAGCCAAAGTACATGCACTTTTTGCATCACCTGCTTAAAAGCTGGGTAGTTATGGTTTTTAGGCACGTCTGCTAGCCATAATTCATTGATATGATTGGTGGTCGCCAACAACCGCGATAAACCACCAGCATGGTCGGATTGCGCATGGCTCAACACCACAGCATCCAAATGCAACAAACCTAACTTGCGCGCATTGGCCGAAGCTATCGTGCCACCATTAAACTTACTGCCATGTTTGCCTGGTACATCCAATAAGATATGAAAATTGGGTAGGCTCAGCAATCCCGATGCCCCTTGCCCTACATCCCAAACAAACAATGCTGGTTGCCTTGTTTGTTTTTCATGTAAAGCCACTGCTGCATATAAACCTAAGCTTGATAATACAATAACAATTGCCGACTTCTTGTTATCTTTTGCCCATAAAATACCCGCACTCAAAAGCAGGATTGCCAATAACACAAACAACCAAGGCATATCACTGCGCACCCATAAATTTCCAGCAGGCAATGTTTGTAACCACAATAAAAACACACTGCCCCAGTGAATACCTAAACCTGCAAGGTTAAAAACATCTACTGCCCAAGGTTCCAAATGAAGCAGCGCCAAAGCCTCGCCCAACAAAGCAAGCGGTAAAATCCAAAAAGCATACAATGGCACCAGCACAGCATTGGCAAGCAGCCCCCAAGTGGGTATGCGCTCAAAAACAAATCCAATAAGAGGAAGTGTGGCCAAAGAGGCCAACAAAGACACCACAAACATGGCCTTAAACCAAAGCCAAATTCTCCTACCCCAATGGTCTGCCTGAGGTTGTGTTTTCATCCAAAGCAAGAGCACAACTGTTGCCGAAAAAGATAACCACAAAGATACTGATAAAATCGATGCAGGATCAATCAATGTGATCAAAAACAGTGCCGCAAGCATGGTATTAAGTGGCACTTGCTGAGCCCTCAGCCACCATGCCACCACCCCTGCAAGCAACATCAATGAGGCACGCTGAGCTGGAATGGGCCAACCTGCCAAAGTCGCATAAGCCATAGCCAAGAGCACACCCATGCTTAAAGCCACTGCCCGCACAGGGAAACGTACAATCCAATTTTCCCTGCGTGTCATCAACCACCATGTGAATAAAAATCCCCAAGCAGCCACCATGCCCATATGCAAGCCTGAAATAGCCAACAAATGCGTAGCACCACTGGCAGCAAAAGCATCATCAATATGAAGTGGTATATGGCTTCTATCTGCAAGCAACAAGGCTGACAAAACACCTTGTTGCTGCCTCTCCAAATGAGCCAAAGCCATACGTATTTTTTCACGCCCGCTTTCCAGCCATGACATATCGTTGGCCAATACTTGAATATCACCCGACACGCTGCCTATCACTGCGATATGCTGTGTTAAAGTGTAGTGCTGATAATCAAAATAGGCAGGGTTTAAGAGATTGCGCGGCAGATGGAATTTAACATGCGTTTGAATCCACATATCAGGCTTTAAATGTTGTTGTTTGCCATAAAGATAAACATCGGCAAACCCTGATAATATTTTGTCTTCTGATTGCACATGTGATAATCGTAGACGGTAGTATGTTTGGGTTTGGGTTAACTGCTCAATTTTGGCAGTGATATTGATTTTCTTATCCAACCAACTCGTATCAACAGCAACCCGCTGTTGATCCAAAACCAAGCTAAAACCACCGTAAAATAAACCACAAAACAGCAGTAAAACAAATGATTTTCGCCATTTAAACCATAGCACAAACAATAAAACGCAAAACCCTGCAAGTTGATAAAAAGAAAACACATCTAATCGTGTTAAAACAAGCCCAAATACCCAAGCAAGGCATGGCAATAGCAAAGGGATATGCTTAGGCAGGGTAAACAATATCCCCACGAATCATCATATCATCACCTAATATTTGGCGCTGAATATGGTTCACCTTTAACGCATTTTCTATGCGCTCAACACCCAAACCATGCCAATAACTTATCGCCATTTTGCCGCCAATCAGAATCGGAGCTTGATACAATAATATTTCATTGCTTATGCGCTCTTCAAAACATGCTGCATGAAGTTTACCACCACCTTCAAGCAATACCTGCAAACAACCACCCTCTGCCAAATGTTTAAAACAAGCCTTCAAACTATCACAAAGCACCACATCCAAACCTAAATCACGCCAGCTTTGGGCTTCTTCGCTCTCCTCTAGAATATAAAATCGACTTTCAGCTTCACTGGATAAAAATTTGCAATCTGCAAAAGGTTTGGGTGCTCTTTTCGCCATCATTACCCGCAATGGTGTTTTGCCTTGTTTGTTTACGTTTCGCACAGTTAATGAAGGATTATCGTGCACAAAAGTGCCTGCGCCAACCACAATCGCATCACACAATTGCCGCACCTGATGTGCATGTTGGCGTGAATCCTCACCACTAATCCATTGCGAATGCTGGGTATAGGTTGCAAGTTTACCATCCAATGACATGGCTGCTTTGGCAATCACCCAAGGCAGCCCCGTTTGAATATAATAAAAAAAAGGCCTGTTCAACATATCTGCTTCTGCTTTACATACACCCGCAACAACCTTCAAACCAGCCTCTGCCAACAACTTCCCGCCACCTGCCATTGCAGGGTTAGGGTCCGATGATGCAAAAACAACAAGACTTAAACCCGATGCCAAAATAGCTGAAGTGCAAGCTGGCGTTCGCCCTTGGCGGGAGCATGGCTCTAAAGTGACATAAAGGCTTGCGCCAACAACTGAACCCTGCACATTTTTTAAAACTTGAATTTCAGCATGGTCGCCGCCACACGGTTGTGTAAACCCTTTACCCAACACCTGACCATCACGCACAATCACTGCCCCTACTGTGGGATTGGGATGTGTATTACCCAAACCTTTAGCCGCTTCTGCTAAGGCAATTTTCATCCAATGTTCGTGTGTTTTTGGCATCGCTGCTCCATCATTTGAGAGGCACGTGGTATTCAAAATCAAAGCGTACATCAAAGATGAACTTACACAACACAGATTTCATTGTGTTTTAGACGTGTTTTTCGTTATGCTCTCGCCACACCTCAATCGCCAGCAAAGGAACAGCCATACATGCAACCATATTATGTCACTACACCCATTTATTATGTGAATGATGAACCCCATTTAGGACATATTTATACTACGATTGCCGCTGATGTTTTGGCTCGTCATCATCGTTTGTCTGGTGATGATGTATTTTTCTTAACGGGTGTAGATGAGCACGGGCAAAAAGTGCAACAAGCAGCTGAAGCCCGCAACATTGAAGCCATTGAATTGGCCAATCAAGTGGTCAAACGTTATGAAAGTTTGTGGCCTGAATTATCCATCAGCAACGACGATTTTATCCGCACAAGCTCAGATCGGCATAAAGCAGGTGTTTGTGCCATGTGGAACCGTCTGCTTGAAAATGGCTCCATCTACAAAGGTTTTTACGAAGACTGGTATTGTGTGCCTTGTGAAACCTATTGGACAGAAACCCAACTCAAAGATGCCGATTGTTTAGAGGCCATGATTTGCCCAGATTGCAAACGTACTGTTGAAAAAATCCAAGAAGAATCATACTTTTTCAAACTCAGCGAATACCAAGATAAACTCCTTGCATATATCGCAGACAATCCTGATTTCATTGCCCCTGAATCGCGTAAAAATGAAGTTTTACGTTTTATTGAAAGTGGTTTGCGCGATTTATCTATTTCACGCACCACCTTTTCTTGGGGCGTGCCTGTTCCCAATGATGAAGGGCATGTGATTTATGTCTGGATTGATGCCTTGAGCAATTATCTCTCGGCACTTGGTTTCCCCGATGAAACAGAAAACATGAAACATTGGCCTGCTGATTTGCATTTGATTGGCAAAGATATTTTACGCTTTCATGCTGTGTATTGGCCTGCCATGTTGATGGCAGCAAAACTTCCACTACCCAAACGTGTGTTTGCTCACGGTTGGTGGACAGTAGAAGGTGAAAAAATGAGTAAATCTAAGGGCAATGCCTTGCGCCCTGCTGATTTGTTAGCCCAATACGAAAGCGATACCTTGCGTTACTTCCTGTTGCGCGAAGTGCCTTTTGGTGCTGATGGTGATTTCTCCCACGACTCACTCAAACAACGTTACAATACTGAGCTTGCCAATGATGTGGGCAACTTGCTCAACCGTAGCCTTTCTATGTTACATAAATACCGCGATGGCATATTACCCATTGTAGGCGAAGAGCAAACTCAAGATCGTGCTTTGATTGCCGATATAGAAGCTATGCAGCGCGAAGTCGAAATCCATTTGAACAATCAAGCTTTTCATCTTGCCATTGAACGTATCAGCCAAGTGGTTCGTCATGGCAACCGTTATGTTGCCGAAAATGAACCTTGGACACTTGCCAAGCAAGGCAATGAAACACGTTTGAATACGGTATTGTACCATTTGGTTGAATCTTTGCGTTTGATTGCTGTCCAGCTCTCACCCTTTATGCCTGTGAAAACACAACAAATGCTTGAACAAATCATGAATAAGGATGTTATTGTTGAAGACTTACGTTTCCATGACGTTGCTGGCTGGGGTTTGTTAGAGTCAGGGCATCAATGCCAAAAACCTAGCCCCGTTTTCCCACGCATGGACTAAGGGCAGATATCTTATGCCACGCAAACTATTTAAAAAGTATCTCCCCCACCCTAGGGAGATAAAAGATCACAAATATTTAAAAATGTTTGGTTCTTTATTACATAGTCCTGACTTGTGGCATTTTAGTCGTCATTCTATTGCCAAAGCTTTTGCTGTAGGTTTGTTTGTCGCTTGGATTCCCATACCTTTTCAGATGGTTTTATCCGCTGCCATAGCCATTCTATTTTGTGCCAATCTGCCCATTTCTATTGCTTTGGTTTGGTTGACCAATCCACTTACCATGCCGCCGATGTTTTATGGGGCATACAAATTAGGTGCGTTTTTATTGGGTGTTGGTGAAGTTCCTTTTAAGATGGAGCTTAGTTTCGAATGGCTTATCAATGGTAGCCTACTGATTTGGAAGCCTTTTTTACTAGGCTGTTTGGTTGCTGGCACCACCAGCGCTATTTTAGGTTACTGTGGCATCCATATTTTTTGGCGTTGGTCTGTGATACGTCGCTGGAAAACACGCAAACATGGCAAAACACCGAGCAAGTGATGATATTTCGCAAGATCTTGCATCCGCATTCGGCCAAGATTTCGCTTTAAACACTTGGCACGCTGTTGCAGGTGGCTCCATTCATCAGGCTTGGAAAGTGCAATCTGATTGTGGTCAACAATTCTTTATCAAAACCAACCACGCCAACAAACAGCATACGTTCAAAGCCGAAGCTCTGGGTTTGGCCGAGCTGCAACGCCGACTTAAACCAAACAATCCCATCTACACACCTCGTGTACACACTTATGGGCACAACAAAACCCATGCTTGGCTTGTGTTGTCTTATATTAAATTTGGTCAGGATAATGAAATATCTCAATCACAGTTAGGGCAAGGTTTGGCGATGTTGCATCAACAAACCGCAATACAATTTGGCTTTAGCGCAGACAATGTCATTGGCGAAAACCTACAAAGCAACCAAAACAATGATAGCTGGTTAGACTTCTTTCAACAGCAACGCTTAGGTACACAGTTTGAGCTGGCCAAACAACACGGATTTTACCACAGTATCGCCCATGAAGCCGAACAGCTTTTGCGCGTTGTGCCCAAGCTCTTACAACATCACCAACCCAAAGCCAGCCTGCTTCATGGCGATTTATGGGCAGGCAATTGCGCCACCAATCACAAGGGATGCCCTGTCATCTTTGATCCCGCAGTATATTACGGCGACAGAGAATGTGATTTGGCCATGACTGAGCTTTTTGGTTGTTTTTCTCACGCATTTTATACAGCTTACGAAAACATCTATCCCTTATCTCAAGGTTACAATCAACGAAAGGAGTTATACAATCTCTATCATATACTCAATCATGCCAATTTATTTGCAGGGCATTATATCCAACAAAGCAGAAGCATGATGTCGCGTCTGATAGAGCAAGCAAAAACCTTATGATTGTTGACGCACAACAACGCAAACTCGCCATCAACCCCCATGCCTCTTATTTGGTGCAAGCGCCTGCGGGCTCTGGAAAAACTGAGCTGTTGATTCAACGTATCCTGGCATTGCTTGCCACAGTGCATGAGCCAGAAGAAGTTTTAGCGCTTACTTTCACCCGCAAAGCTGCGGCAGAAATGCGTGAACGTGTGCTCAAAGCCTTGTTTGCAGCCCAAAGAGCCAAACCCCAAGAAAGCCATGCCCAAACAACATGGCAACTGGCTGTAGCGGTGTTGGCGCATTCAGAAAAGCTGGGCTGGCGCTTGATTGATTATCCAGCACGGCTTCGCATCATGACACTTGATGCCTTTGCCTCTGGGCTTGCAAGACAATTACCCGTCTTATCAGGCTTTGGCCAAGCACCTGCCACAGCTGATTTTGCAGAACCCATCTACCAACAAGCTACCGATGACCTGCTCGATTATGCGCAACAAAAACAAACACCAAAAAGCTTAAAACAAGCCATCAACACCTTAATTCTGCATCAAGATTGTAAAATTGAAAAACTCAAAACCTTACTTGCCTCCATGCTTTCTCGCCGCGAACAATGGTTGCCCGACGTGCTTCGGTATTCTCCCGACATGGATGTTTTTCGCACCCATCTTGAGCAAAGCTTGGAAATCATCATCCAACACAGTTTATCTCTTGTAGAAGAGGCCTTATCTCCCCAGCACAAACAAGAGCTATTTGGCGCAGCATCCTTTGCCGCAAAACAACTCTCGCTCAATTTGGGCCATGATGAACATCTGCTTTCAGCGTTTGTAACACAGCCAAGTTTTCCAACTTCTGATATTCACCATCTTGCTGCGTGGAAAGCTTTGGCAAATTTATTACTGACGGGAAGTGATCAGCTTCGTAAAACCGTCAATAAAAACCAAGGCTTTGATACTTCCGAACAGGCCAAACCCTATAAACAAAGTTTCCTTGCCCTATTAGCAACCCTGAGCAGCCAGGAGCACTTGATAAAAGCCTTGGCTGAAGTGCGCCGCTTACCCGATAGCGCCAACTTTGATGATCAAGCATGGTTTACGCTTGAAGCCTTATTTACAACGCTCAAATTGTTGGCTGTGCATTTATGGCAGAGCTTTGAGCAGCACAAACAAGTTGATTTTGTCGAAGTGATGCTGCGGGCTAAACAAGCCTTGGGGCAACACGATGCCCAAGGGAATCTCATGCCCAGTGATGCCCTATTGCGCCTTGATCATCAGATTAAACATATCCTGATTGATGAGTTTCAAGATACATCCACTTTACAAATTGATTTGCTTTCACGATTAACTGCTGGTTGGGCAGGTGATGGCCGTAGCTTGTTTATGGTGGGCGACCCCATGCAATCGATTTATCGTTTTCGCAAAGCAGAGGTAAGTCTATTTCTCAAAGCTGCAAACAACGATTTACCAGCAGAACAAAAAATACCGCCTATCCAAAGCCTAAAATTAGCGCAAAATTTTCGTTCTTCTCCTGATATTGTTGCCTGGGTAAACAAAGCATTTGCCAACATTCTACCTGCCAAAGACGATGTTTTATCTGGTGCAATCGCTTACACCCCATGCCAAGCTTTTAAAACAGAACAAGGGTCTGTATCGCTCAATATTCTGAATGAAAAAAGCGCGCAACAAGAAGCGGATTTAATTTTAACCATCATCAACACGTGTAAACAAGAAGGCAAACGTGTGGGTGTGCTCGCCCGCAGTCGCAATCATTTGCAAACCTTGATGCAAACGCTACAACATGAAAATATTGCTTTCCGTGCGGTGGATATTCTACCCCTGCACAAACAGCCTGAAATCATTGATTTATTAAGCCTCACCGCAGCCCTGCTGCACCCTGCCGACCATGTGGCTTGGGCATCTTTGCTGCGCTCACCCTTGGTGGGTTTATCGCTTTCAAGTTTGTTTCAAATTTATAATCCGCAGCCCAAGTCATCTTGGCTTGCCATTCAAACCTTTGCCGCAGATTGTGCAAACACCGATGAGAAAATCATCTTACAGCGTTTTGTGGCCGCCCTTGAACCTGCCGTGTCTCAGGTCAGACGTTTGCCCCTGCGCAAACTATTAGAAAGCACTTGGTTACGCCTAGCTGGCCCTGCCACTTTGAATAAAACACAGCTAAGCAACACGGATGTATTCTTTAACCTCGTGGAAAGATTAGAGCAAGAAACACAGCTGGACATCGACCTACTCAAGCAACGCTTACAAAAGCTCTATGCCAAACCCGAAATCAAACCCTATGCCGAGCAAGTTGAGTTATTAACCATGCATGGGGCAAAAGGTTTGCAGTGGGACACTGTGATTTTATGTGGCTTGGGCAAAACAGCGCGGGCAAAAGATAAAGATGTGTTGGTGCAAACCGAAACCAATACCCATCAAGGCAAACGTTTGCTGCTTTCACCACTTCCTCAACATGGCAAAAATCAAACCTATGAATTGATTCGCAATTTTGAAAAAGAACGCGACAACCTAGAAATCGCACGTTTGTTGTATGTAGCCTGCACCCGAGCTGAACACGCATTGCATTTGTTTGGTGAGGTCAATAAAAACGATGCGCCTGCTTCTTCATCCCTGCTCGCCCTACTTATGCTTGATGATATGTCTTGTTTTGATGCACAAGTTGTCCGCCATGAACCTTTGCCTGAAGCGGAGACCGCACAACAAACCGAGCCCAAAATGCAGCGTTTAACCCCCTCATTTGCTGCTCCACAACCCTTTGCAGCTATTGCAAGCAGCCAGCAGCGTGATGATAACATCGCAGCCAACCACAAACCTGAATTCAGTTGGGCAGGTGTTTCAGCCAAAGCTGTGGGCATTGCTTTGCATGCAGCCTTGCAGCAGCTCGCCGAACAAGGCATTGATGCTGCTGATAATCAAAAGCTAAGCGATCTCATGCGCGCTGTTTTACATCGTGAAGGTATGAGCGCGGCTCATCTTGATAAAACACTCAAGCGCTGTGAATATGGCTTACAACAATGTCTGCACAGCGAACGTGCCCAATGGATATTAGCTGATACACATCAAGAGCAACATAATGAATGGGCGCTCACCTATGCTGAAGATGGTGTATGCAAACATTTGGTGCTTGATCGCAGCTTTATTGATACCCAAGGCACACGCTGGATTATTGATTATAAAACAGGCTCACATCGTGGCGAGGGATTAGATGATTTTCTCGATCAAGAACTGATTCGTTATACCCAAGACACACCGCAACTTCCCAATTATGTCAAAGTCGTACAAGCCTTAGAGCCACAACGGAAAATCAAAGCCGCACTTTATTTTCCTATGGTCGATGGCTGGCGTGTTTGGCAAGATGATGGATTGTGATATGCTAACCCGTATATGGAATAATTTTAGTTTTTAATCTGAGGAGACCTACATGCTTACTGCAAAAGACATCATGAATACCAACCCTGAAAATTGTCTTCTGGATACACCCATCAACCAAGTGATGAAAAAATTCGCTGAAAAACGTATGGATTATATTTTGGTGGTTGATGAAGATGGCCGTTTATCTGGCATCATCACCGAGTCTGACCTTATCGAACAACAAGCCAGCTTACATGTACCCACTGCCATCACTATCTTTGATATGATTTTGCCCATTGGCGAAGAAAAATTTGAGCATGAGCTGCAACGTTTACAAGCATTAACTGCCGAAGAGCTGATGTCTACTGATCTCAAGACAGTTTCACCTGATGAACCTCTTGATAAACTTGCAAGCCTGATGGGTGATCAACATATCCATCATTTACCTGTCATCAGTGGCGACACTGTTGAAGGTTTGGTAAGCAAACACGATGTCATTCGCGCCTTGGCCAAACGTTTATAATCATCAACCAACCTTAAAATAAAGAGGCTTTCCGCAAGCCACAATAAAATGTAGCAAACCTTTTTTGCCGTGTTACCAGCCTGTTTGAAAAACTGGCGAACATGGCATAAAGGTTTGTTTCATCTGCCGCAATCATTATGCTTGTACCGATGAAGTTACCTCAAGCTTATTATCTGCAAGAAGATGTGGTTGCCATTGCCAAAGATTTGATTGGTAAAGTGTTGTTCACGCGCATCAACGGTGAAGTTTCTGGTGGCATCATCACTGAAACAGAAGCCTATGCAGGCATCAGCGACAAAGCCTCCCATGCTTATGGCAATCGCCGCACCGCGCGCACCGAGACCATGTATGCTAAAGGTGGCATTGCTTATGTCTATTTATGTTATGGCATACATCATCTCTTTAATGTGGTGACCAACAACGAAGGCATTCCCCATGCCGTGCTTATCCGAGCCATCATGCCTTACCACAATGAAACATTGATATTACAGCGACGTGGCAAAAAGGAATGCTCAAAACAACTTCTCAATGGCCCAGGAAAACTCAGTGTGGGCTTAGGCATCCATCAACATTTAAACGGCACATCCTTATTGGCTGATGATATATGGATAGAAGACAAAGGCATGCTCATGGATGATGCCACCATACAAGCCACACCCCGCATCGGCGTAGATTACGCAGCAGAAGATGCTTTGTTACCCTATCGTTTTTTATTACAAAAAAATGATCCCTAAATATCAAACCAAATGTATACAACCCTACCCCCTCTAGAACACCCATGATTTGACAGATGCGTTGTTTTCTTATCTGATAAGCAATATCCAAAAAAAGAGTCCTTGTTTGACGCTTAATATGCAACATCAAGGAATCAAGGGCGTATATAGGAGGGTAATGCATGGCTAACCAAGTACACGTATTACCAAGTTCTCCAGCTTCGCTGGAGAATGCCGACTTAAGCTCCATTGAAGATTTGCTCACCCGCTACGTTGGAGAACAAATCGTTCAAGCGGAATCCTTTCAGGACTCCGCCCCCTTCGTCTCACCAAAAAGTGAATACTGTGTAGCATTCCCCTTTTGGCTCAAGGCGGGGTTCCGCTTAACTCGGCATTAGCTCTCAATAGGAAGGAGGTACAAATGGCAACAAAAGTATTTATAAGCTGGTCTGGTGATCTTAGTAACAAGTTAGCTGATGCTGTTCGAGAATGGTTACCAGGGGTGCTTCAATTTGTTAAGCCTTACTTCACCCCATCAGATATTGAAAAAGGCACAAAATGGTCTTCTGATATATCTGGGGAGCTTGAACAGTCGGATATTGGAATCATTTGTTTAACTAAAGACAATTTAACAAAACCATGGATTCTGTTTGAAGCGGGTTCATTGTCAAAAAACCTTGATAGTTCAAAAGTGTGCACCCTTCTTTTTGATATAGATTCAACAGATTTAAAAGGGCCACTTACAACATTTCAAACCACTCGCTTTGAAAAAGCTGATTTTAAAAAATTAGTAAAATCAATAAATAATAGCGGTGGTGAAAATAAGTTAGAGGACTCTGTTCTCGATCAAGTCTTTGATATGTGGTGGGATAAGTTAGAGTCAAAAGTAAATGACATTTTGTCAAACAATAAAAATACAGGTGACACAGAACAGAGAAGTGAAAGAGATATTTTAGAAGAAATACTTGAGCTATCAAGGTTGGGCGCAAAAGGAGTACGATCTAAACGATTTGATCTTCCTCCAGATGTCCTTATGGACTTAATGAAAGCTGCTACAGAGTTGCGACACCTAAGTGAAATGGAAGGCTCAAAAAGACTTCACCTGGCTTCCAGGCGCTTAGAAGAACCACTTGAATATTTATTCCGTCACTCTGATTATCCAGAAATCTACGAACGCTATCGAATGGAGCGGCACAGATCGCCGTTCCGAAGAAATATTGAAGACGATTGTGATGATGAAAAGAGCTAACAAAAGCATCCAGCGGACGCGCCAAAGGCGCGCGCCGCTGATGCTAAGCGTTAGGCATCAAAAGGAGGAATCATGGTACTTCGAAGATTACGATATACATTTGCTGTAATAAGCAACGATCAGGATTCAGTTATACGGCAAGACTTTCTAGAGTTAAAACAATCGGAAAAGTATCGCCGTAGAGAAATCGTCTTGAGTCCGCTAGTAGCAATAACCAGATCCATGGGTCTTACTAAGTTGGAAAATATGCTTGCTGCTGCGAAGTCAAAGGCTGTAATTGTTGCTTATGAAGAGTTGAATCGATTACTGCGTTTCTTGGTTATCGCAGTAATCATCTTGTTTATATATTTTCTGGTAGGGTAAAGTTATGACTAAAGAGATCACCTTGGCAGAGAAAGCAAAGGTATATATGCAAGTAATATTAACCGTAATTACATTCAGTATTGCAATCTACTTCCTATTGTTTAGCACCGATGGCGCAATAGAAAAAGAGTTCGCGGCAGGATGGATGGGCGGCGGTGACGTAAAACTCATATCCGCAACCGCTCTTTGGGCCGGTCCGGATTATAGCATCCACCTCCTTCTACTGACGGCCATCGCCGGCGGGGTCCTCTCGCTGACG
>JAJFLD010000194.1 GCA_021772875.1 Ghiorsea sp.
GAGACCATCAAGCCATAGCTTTATGACACCGAATTGTTTACCTACAGATTCGCAATGACCCATGTTTTTTAAGGTTTCATGAAGAACATCTGGCTCTAAACCATAGACCTCAATATCCCAATCTTTGGGCTGCACATTCAAAACCAAATCCCGAACAGATCCCCCAATCAACCATGCTTGTCCACCACAACCTTTGATTCTATCGCAAACAAGCCACAATGCTTTGGGAATGTGTTCTTTATTAATCTTGTGTAACATAACTGCGCATTATTGGGTTTATTCTTAGAACAAGCAATTGATACAAATCTACTGAACCAAAACTACTTCTTTCTTGTATATACTAAACCTTTTATTAGCGTAACGGTCTATTTTTGAAAGGATCTGGGGGTCACACATATGGGATTTCAATGGGATGAAAAGTATTCAACAGGCAACAATGAAATTGATAAACAACACAAACAAATTTTCACATATTTAGATGATTTGGAAGCACATATGAAACAAGGTGCATCTTTAAAATGGGTAACTCATTTTATGACGGCATTGGGACTTTATACCCGCACTCACTTTTGCTTCGAAGAAATCTGCATGCGGAGAACCAAGTGCCCTGTAGCTGATAAGAACAAACAACAACACGGAAAACTGCTAAAGATTTTTGATAAGGCACAAAAACGTTTTGAGAAAGAAGGTGTCAGCGATGAGCTTCTTATTGAAGTCCAAAATTTCTTAACGTCTTGGCTTGTGAATCATATCATGAAAATTGATGTGCATCTCAAAGCTTGCGCCAAATAATATTCATCATTAAAGCAATTACATTTAAAAAAGATTGCTCATAAAAATTGCCGAATTATACTGCGCAACCTTTTGCTTGACGCTGTTTGAGTAAAAAAATCCGCCACGGGTCGACCCGTCGGATAAAATTATAATTGGAGTCCAATATGACTGACTATGTATTAGAAGCAGAACTACGTGAAAACACAGGCAAAGGCCACACACGTCGCCTACGCCGCGCAGGCAAATTACCTGGCATTATTTATGGTGGCGACAAACCAGATCTCCCTATCATCTTGGACTACAATGAAACAGCTAAAATCATGATGCGTGATGAAGCTTTTTACACCTCAATGATTGAAGTAAAAGTAAAAGGAAAACGTGGTAAAAACACTGTTTTGCTTAAAGCTACACAGTGGGATTCTATTTATGATACACCAACACACTTGGATTTTCTTCGCGTAGCCGCAGCAGATTCAATTCATGCTTCTGTACCTGTGCATGCCATCAATGTTGAAATAAGCCCGGGTGTTAAAGAAGGCGGCATGCTTCAAATGATTCGCCATGAGCTTGAAGTGGTTTGTCGTGCTGATTCTATTCCTGATTTCATCGAAATTGATTGTGCCAACTATGCCATTGATACAACTGTACACATTGATGACATCACATTACCAGCTGGCGTGGAAGTACCTCACGATGCTAACTTCACTATTCTTAATATTGCTGCGCCAAAAGGACAAGCAGTTGAAACTGATGAAACAGCTGAAGAAGCTGCAAGCGAAGGCGAAGCAGCCGCTGAAAAATGAAAATGCTTGTCGGGCTCGGTAACCCGGGTTCGCAGTATGCGAAAACTCGGCATAATATAGGTTTTCGTTTCCTTGATGTATTTGCAAAATCTGAGGGGTTGAGCTTTGGTTCAGCCCCTCGTTTTTCTGCGGAGACTTGTACTTTCACCTTAAAGAATGAAAAAGTTTTATTGGTCAAACCACAAACATTTATGAACAACAGTGGTGAGTCTGTAAGCAAACTTGCCAAATATTACGATATTTCCACATCAGACATCACAGTGATTTATGATGACCTTGATTTACCTTCAGGGAAAATTCGCCTGAAAACGGGTGGTGGCCATGGTGGCCACAATGGTTTGCGTTCACTCAATCTTCATTTACCCGATACCGATTATACACGCGTTAAAATCGGCATTGGCCGTCCGCCAAGTGGTGACATCACACCTTGGGTTTTAGGCTGTGCTGATGAAGGCGACCGCGGCGATGAGTATCGCATTTTTGATGCACTCCTGCCCGAAATACCTCTGCTCTTATCGGGCGAACGCGACAAGGCAGCAAACAAGATTCACCACACATTACAAAATACACCTGAAAAAACATAAGGATTCATCATGGCACTTAGCATTGGCATTGTTGGTTTACCCAACGTCGGAAAATCTACTCTTTTTAACGCCCTCAATGGTGGTGGTGCAGAAGCTGCTAACTACCCGTTCTGTACCATTGACCCCAATGTTGGCCTTGTGCCCGTGCCTGATAGTCGCATCGATGCCTTAATCAAGATTGTAAATCCGCAAGCCGTGCAACATGCAGTGGTTGAGTTTGTTGATATTGCAGGTTTGGTTGCAGGCGCTGCAAGTGGTGAAGGATTGGGTAATAAATTCTTAGGTAACATTCGTGAATGTTCCGCCATCGCCCACGTCGTGCGCTGTTTTGATGACAGCAATGTCACCCATGTCCATGATAAAGTGGATCCTGTTTCAGACATTGAAACCATAGACACCGAACTGATGCTCAAAGATATGGAAAGCTTAGGTAAATACATGGAGCGTCAACAAAAACTCACTCGCTCTGGTGGCAATAAAGATGCAGAGACTGCCCTTGCTGCCATGCAAAGCGTGCTTACTGGCCTTGAAGATGGCATCACAGTGCGTCGCCAACAACATGCTGCCTCTGCCTTAGAAATCATTGAGCCTCTTAACCTACTCACAGCAAAACCTGTGTTGTATGTGGCCAATGTTGATGATGGTTCATTGCCTGATGGCAATGCTTATGTCGAACAAGTGCGTGCTTATGCCGCCGCTGAAGGTGCTGAAGTTGCAGTGGTATCGGCACAAATTGAGTCTGAACTGATTGAGATGGATGACGATGATAAAGCTGAGTTTCTGGCCGACTTAGGTTTAACTGAACCTGGCTTAAATACAGTTATCCGCACAGCTTTCAAACTCTTAAACCTTGCAACTTATTTTACCGCTGGTGTGAAGGAAGTACGCGCATGGACCATTCATGTTGGTGATACTGCACCCAAAGCAGCTGGCGTTATTCACACAGATTTCGAAAAAGGTTTCATCCGTGCCGAAGTGATTGCTTATGAGGACTTTGTCCACTTGGGCGGTGAAGCCAAATGTAAGGAAGCTGGAAAAATGCGCCTTGAAGGCAAAGATTACATTGTTAAAGACGGCGACGTTTTACACTTCCGTTTTAACGTTTAAACCTTTGCAACTTAATGCGTATTGTTTGTTTGCATATCAAACATTATCTGCCGCACGACCAAAATAGAGTCTAGAAAAAACAAACACCACTGCGTACATCACAGCTTGGGCGGCAAACGATACTGAAACAAGAAGAAAGGGAAGAAAATACAAATATTTGGTTGCATCATTCCAACCATCCTCTTTTGCCATCTTCGCCAAAAAAATCCACGGCAAGGATGAAATAAGCAAAGCAAAGAAATAGATGGTTGGTTTACGCGTGGCAACGATTTCTTGGCCCTCGCCCAACCAAGCCATCACCTGAACGGCCAGTAAACTTACCACAATAAATATCGCTAAAGATATAAAACAAAACAACATTGACCCTAATACTCTACTCATAAATGGCCAATCCAAAGGGGGGTGAATATATACTCTACTTTCATCATCAAGAAACGCTGCCAAAGCTGACTGATACCGTCAAATAGAATAAAAAATTCCCTCACCTACACTATTCGAAAGTTCTATTAGCCTCTACTTTTATGTTAGTTACTATTTATACTTCATGTTATAAGCTTGCTTTTTTTCAACACTAATCAATTGCTGCTTTTCGCTGCTGGAGAATGCATGAAATTTAGAAATGTACTAGAATTCCTTGGATTTCGTGGAAAACCAAAATATTACAGCTATACAATTAATCGCTTTGACTTAGGAAAATGGGGCAAGGCTAAATATGCACAGTGGAGCCATCCAAGGGATGGCATCAGAGATTTTACTGAAGAGATGGTGGATGCTTTCAGTGAAATTTTACAACCTGGTGATTTTTGCATTGATATTGGCGCACATGGCGGTGACTCCACATTACCTATTGCCAAAGCCGTCGCTGGTGAAGGTGGTGGTGTTTTAGCCCTTGAACCAAACCCTTACGTATACCACGTACTCGAAAAAACCGCGCGAACAAACAGGCCTGAAGTGAACATTATGCCCATGATGGCAGCTGCCGCAGATGCGCAAGGGTTTGTAGACTTTGAATATTCAGATAGTGGTTTTTGTAATGGTGGCCGACATGAAAACATCTCGGCACTTCGGCATGGTCATCCATTTAACTTAACTGTATTTACAGTAAATTTGGAACAAGAGTTAAAAGAAGATTTTAGTGATTATTTACCACGTTTGAAATTTATTAAAATTGATGCCGAAGGCTATGATTTGTACATCATACGCTCTTTACTTGAAACCATAAAAATATACCGCCCAATTATAAAAGCTGAAGTATTCGCTCATTCAAATAAAGCCTATCGTTTATCTTTATTAGAATTATTCAAAAGTATAAATTATTCCGTACACAGAGTTGCCCAAGACCCCATCCAAGCTGGCGAAGAAATGACAGAAGATAATGTGAGTCGTTGGAAACATTATGATATCTTATGTAGACCCAAATCATAAAGTAAAACACACCTATCCATATTGTTAATATTTAATGCAAAACTTTGATAACCAACAGGTTTCGAAAGATTACATGCACTAAAGCCATTGTATCTTTCAAGGCTTGCGGTGAAGTGATTAAAGCATGTCGCTGTAAAGTTACCCACTCTTTGGCATGAATATCTTCAGGCAGTGCACCTATAGATTCCCATAATTCTACACGAAGTGCATTTTCCATTTGGCGGTAATTCAAATATGTTTCAGCAAGATAAGCTGCATGTTGTTGCCACAACTGCGGCGCACTTTCTGGTAGACATCGAAATGTCTCCACTGTGCCTGTATGGTTGCCACCAAACATCAAACGCGAAAATTGCGCCAAAAATTCAATGTCCACCAAGCCACCCTTATCGTGTTTCAAACTCAAAAAACCATTTCTTTTACTTGCCAAATGGCTCAACATCTTCTTGCGCATCAGCAACACATCAGCCGCCAGCGCTGTAAAGTTTCGCTTTTGCCCAAGCACAACTTGTACAATATCCATCACCCGCTTTTTTGCCTGCTTTGTGCCTGTCACAGCCCTTGCCCGACATAATGCTTGGTGCTCCCAAGTGTGAGCTTCATGCAGCTGATAACTTTGAAATCCTTCTAGGGTTGTCACCAATACACCGCTATGACCTGATGGTCGTAAACGTGCATCAAATTCATACCCTGCACCAAATGGATATTGCCCCGTAACCTGCCTAATCATACGCCTGCCCAAGCGTTGCGCCCACTCTCTTGCGCTGCGTCCATTGATTTCTAAATTCGGATCTTCTGCCAACACAAACACCATATCCAAATCAGACACCAAACCCATTTCTTGGCTACCATGTTTACCCAGCGCCAAGGCCACCAAGGGGAAATCCTCAGGCAGCTTCAATTGCTGCAAACTTGAAGATAAACATGCTTGAATCGCGTCATCAGCCACATGGGCTAACATCACGCCTATCATCAATGGGTCTGCTTTATGCGCATCAATAAGCAATGCACACTGGACACGCGCTTGATCTACGAGCCTGCCGAGCTCATTCAAAAACTGTGCTTCATCATCGATTTTCAGCTTGGATATAACATCACATATACGCTCGATTTCTACAGCACCACGTTCTTCTGCCAACGGCCATTCCAACCATGTTGGTTTTTTTACAATATGCTCTGCAAGGTATCGGCTTGCCGACAACACACCAATCAACCAGTCCAAAGCGCCTTGATGTGTTGCTAGCAAATCAACCCACGTGGCGCGACCAGCTATGCTATGCAACAAATCTGCAAAAGACTCCACAGCAGACACACCGTTGGCATCCTTTAACCAGCACGGCATGGCTTGTTGCAAAATAAGCTCAATTTGTTTGCGGCTGCGTTCAGGCAACAAACCACGCAAAAGCTGTTCATCCATATGTTGCAATGCCGCTTGTATGCGCAGCTGATCTTCATCGCTCAAGCCAAAAGCCGTCAGTGGATGACTGCCCACAAGCCAGTTTGGTTCATGTGTTTCTGATTCAGGGAGTGGCAATACACGTTTGGCAAAAATTTTAGCCACATCATCACTATGCATTTGCATCTTTGCTTTCACATCTTCAAGACCAAGCGCTTGAGTAAGATACAATTCATAATCGGCCGGCAGAGCATGGGTTTGTTCACCCTTACGTGCTTGCAAGGCATGTTCTACACGGCGCCAAAAGCAATAGGCTTCAAACAACTTTGTAGCCTCATCGTGCAAGATATGATCTTTCGCTTGCAGCTGAGCAAGAGCTATTTTCCCCTCAGATGACCTTAAGTATGCATCACGTCCACCATGCAGCAATTGCATAGATTGAATCAAGAATTCAATTTCACGGATTCCACCATGTCCACGTTTAACATCAAAATCT
>JAJFLD010000195.1 GCA_021772875.1 Ghiorsea sp.
ATACGGGTGAAAGGCGCGTTTTCGCGAAAGCAGGGTTTCTTTTCACGTTTATTTGGAGGGAAATAGGATGAGTTGTAAACTTATTTTAAAATTCAAGGATGCAGTAATTTCTGAATTCGAGCTTAACCAAGAAGAGACAACCATTGGCCGAAAAGAAGAAAATACAATTCCTATTGATAATTTGGCAGTCAGTAGCCGCCATGCTCGGGTCCTGAAAATAGGCAAGAAAATTATTTTAGAAGACTTAGGTAGTACTAATGGCACACAAATAAACGGTAAAGATGTGACCAAACATATCCTCAAACATGGTGATGTGATTACGGTTGGTAAACATACGTTGAGTTTTGTATCTTTGGAAGAAAATGTATCTCAGCCAGAACATGTGCAAGAAGAGGCTGAAAAAGATATGGATAAAACCATGATTATCAGCTCATCAGCACGTGAAGACATGATGGCAAAGGCCGGTATGGCGCCCATAACTGCACCGGATGAAATGGTGTTGGGTAGTATCCAATATTTATCCGGGCCACTGATGGGAAAAAGTGTGGAGTTGAAAGCTTCATTAACCAGCATGGGTAAGGGTGATAATTGTAAGATCAAAGTAAAAGGGCTGCTGGTTGGTAAACAGGCCGCAGTTTTTACACGGCGCCCAACAGGCTATCACTTGACGCACCTTGAAGGCATAAGTAAAACAAGGGTCAATGGAGATGTTATAACGAGCTCACCAAGAGTGTTGAAAGATGGTGATATCATTGAGCTTAGTGATATGAAAATGCAATTCTTTATTAAAAAATAACTTCATAAGAAACATGAAAATCAATCAAAACACCCTGATGTTCTAAAGACCATCAGGGTGTTTTTGTTTTTTCAGTCTAAGCTAACCAAACACGTGCATTCCTAAACATACGAAGCCACGCGCCATCTTCTTCATTTCTTTTGGGATAATAAGAAAACTGAGTGTTTCGGAACAAACGTTCTGGGTGTGGCATCATAATATTGAATCGCCCATCGCTATTGGTGAAGGCAGTTAAGCCTTCGGGAGAGCCGTTGGGGTTGGCTGGGTAGGAAGTTGCGGCTCCTTGCCCATCTGTATCCAGATAACGCATCATGGCATGGACATGCCGTTGCTGGTCTAAGGTATTAAATGTTGCTTTACCTTCGCCATGGGCGACAACCAAAGGAAGCTTTGAGCCTTGCATGCCTTGCATCAACATAGAAGGTGATTCCATGACTTCAACCATCAACAATCGTGCCTCAAATTGCTCTGAAAGATTACGCTCAAATGTTGGCCAAAGTTCGGCGCCTGGAATCATAGCTTTGAGTTGACTCATCATTTGGCAACCATTACATACACCCAAAGCAAAGCTATCATCGCGAGCGAAAAAATTTTGGAATGTATCACTTGCTCTGGGGTTGAATTTCACAGAGTTTGCCCAGCCACGACCTGCGCCAAGCACATCACCAAATGAAAACCCACCGCAAGCAACCAAACCTTGGAAATCATCCAAACTGATTCTACCTTCGATTAAATCAGACATATGCACATCAACCGCAGTGAAACCTGCTTTATCAAAAGCAGCAGCCATTTCAACTTGACCATTCACACCCTGTTCACGCAACACAGCCATTTTAGGACGCGTTGTGTTGATAAACGGCGCACTAATATTTTCGTTTACATCATAGTTGAGCTCTGTAAATAAACCCTTATCATTTGTGTCGGTGATGGCTTCAAATGCTTGTTTTGCGCATTGTGGGTTATCACGTAGGTTTGTCAGCTGATAGGATGTTTCACTCCAAACTTGTTGCAAGGTAAGAATATTTTCATCCATGATGGTTTTTTGAGCTGCGGAGATATGTAATTGCATATCATCGTTTGGGCTACCAATCAGCATGCTGCAATCATTTAAACCTGCAGTGGCCAACTGCGTGAATACCTGTTCACGATGTTGGCGTTTGATTTGAATCACGGCCCCCAACTCTTCAGCGAATAAAATAGCTAAAGCATCCTCACCAATCGCATCAAGATGGATATTAATACCAGTGCGTCCTGCAAAAGCCATCTCAGCTAGGGTGGTAAACAAACCACCATCTGATCTATCATGATACGCAAGCAATAAACCTTGTTCATTGAGTTGTTGGATGAGCTTAAAGAAGCTAGCAAACAATGTTGGGTCATCAAGGTCAGGCGTTTCAGTGCCCGTGCTATTGTAAACTTGGGCAAGTGCAGAGCCGCCCAAACGATTTTTACCTTGGCCTAAATCCAAAAGTATTAAATCCGTATCACCAACATCGGTTTGCAATTGCGGGGTTAATGTTTTGCGAATATCAACAACAGGTGAAAATGCAGATATAATTAAAGAAAGTGGGGAAACCATTTCACGTTTTTCACCCTTTTCTTGCCAAACGGATTTCATGGATAATGAATCTTTGCCTACAGGAATGGAGATACCAAGTTGTGGGCAAAGTGCCATGCCAACGGCTTTGACAGTATCATATAGAGCGGCATCTTCGCCCTCGTGACCACATGCTGCCATCCAGTTGGCAGAGAGTTTAATGTCGCCGATGTTTTTAATATTGGCGGCAGCAATATTCGTTAAAGCTTCACCAATGGCCAGTCGCCCTGAGGCTGGTGCATTGAGTACCGCAACCGGTGTGCGTTCACCCATTGCCATGGCTTCACCAGTGTAATGGGTGAAATCCGTTGCGGTGACTGCAACATCGGATACTGGAACTTGCCAAGGTCCGACCATTTGATCGCGCGCGACTAGCCCTGTTACAGTTCGGTCACCAATGGTAATCAGAAATGATTTACTGGCCACTGCAGGTAAACGCAAAATACGCAAAGCTGCTTCTTTTATAGAGATATGTTTTGTCTCAAGGGTTATGGATTTGGGTTGGATGTGTGTAACATCACGCAACATTTTGGGTGGTTTACCCAGTAATGTTGTCAACGATAGTTGAACAGGGTCTTCTCCCAACAAAGAATCTTCAACATGTAAATCACCATCATCGGTTGCTTCGCCGAGCACGGCAAACAAACAGCGCTCGCGCTCGCACATGGCTGTGAATGCGGCGAGAGAATCGGGCGCAATAGCCAGTACATAACGTTCTTGAGCTTCATTGCACCAAATTTGCATAGGGCTCATGCTTGATTCCATATTATGGACTTTGCGCAAATCGAAATGCCCACCACGACCTGCATCATGAATCAATTCAGGCACAGCATTGGATAACCCACCAGCACCAATATCATGGATAAAAAGGATGGGGTTTAAATTACCCATTTGCCAGCAGCGATCCAAAACTTCTTGGCAGCGGCGCTCCATTTCTGGATTGCCCCGTTGCACAGAGTCAAAGTCTAAAGACTCCGCATTTGAACCTGTATCCATACTAGAAGCAGCCCCGCCACCCAAACCAATCAGCATAGCTGGGCCACCAAGCTGGATGACCAAAGAACCAGCGGGCACATCGCTTTTGAAAACATGGCGGGCATCAATGTTGCCCACGCCACCTGCCAGCATGATGGGTTTATGATAACCTTTCAAATCACCAGCCACATTTTGTTCGTAAGTCCTAAAGTAACCATTGATATTGGGGCGACCAAATTCATTATTAAAAGCAGCAGCGCCAATGGGTCCTTCAAGCATAATGTTTAAGGCAGACTCTGTGCGTTCAGGTTTACCAAAATTTTCTTCCCATGGTTGCTCAAAGCCAGGGATTTGTAAGTTGGAAACAGTAAAACCACATAATCCTGCTTTGGGTTTTGAGCCTATGCCTGTGGCACCTTCGTCGCGAATTTCACCGCCTGAGCCAGTTGCAGCACCAGCAAAAGGCGAAATGGCGGTTGGATGATTGTGTGTTTCCACTTTCATTAGGATGTGTGTGGTATCGTCATGAGCTGTATAAGTGCCGTCGGTATTGGGGTAAAAACGTTTGGATTTTCCGCCTTCAATCACGGATGAATTATCTGAATAGGCGACAATTGTACCCTTAGGTGAAGTTTTGTGTGTATGACGAATCATGGAGAACAAAGACATATCCATGGTTTGGCCATCAATTTTCCAATCAGCATTGAATATTTTGTGGCGGCAATGTTCGGAGTTGGCTTGGGCAAACATCATCAATTCGGCATCGGTAGGGTTGCGGCGAAGGGCCAAAAAATTCTCTAATAAATACTCAATCTCATCATCAGCCAAAGCTAGGCCAAGTTGGATGTTTGCTTGTTCAAGTGCTTTGCGCCCATCTTTTAATATGTCGATATAAACCAAAGATTTGGCAGGTTGATGTTGAAACAGCTGGTGCAGATCAGCAGTAGAATTTAAAACAGATTCTGTCATACGGTCGTGAATCATGGCTGGGATATGTTCAGCGCTACTTTGCATCTCATACATGATGCCACGCTCGATACGTATGATTTCATGCAAGCCGCAAAGCTGAGTGATATCAGTAGCTTTGGAAGACCAAGGGGAAATCGTGCCAATGCGTGGTGTAACAATCAATGCATGTATTTCTTCTTCCAGATGTTGTGTATCAAACCCAAGGAGCTGATTCAATTGTAGCTGATGTTGTTTATGCCAAGCCGTAGTTACTTCTACTATATATATATAGTTGGCTTGAAGATGATTGATTTGAAGTTGGGTGCACAGCTTGCGATGACGAAAGTCAGACAAGGCAGGTTGACCTTTTAAAATGATAAGTGAGAGATGGTTAGATTGAGACATGCGACGAACTATAATCATAAAACTCTAAAATTCGATATTAACTTCATCTAGCCCTAGTTTTGCGTTTATAAATTGAATGCAAGTTGATGTGGCATAAATACACACTGTTGAGCGAGTTGGATTGACGCATAAGTGTTTTCCAAGGAATGTTCGTCCCGTTGTAATGGGAGACTAGGGGTATTCGAAAGGTTCGAGTATATCACTGGGAGGAAGTTGCGATAAAAAACACACACATGGTGAATTCATTTTTTTGAGTGAGCCAAATAAAATAAAATACAATAGGATGTTAAACACATGAAGAAAATTATTCTTTCTGCTGCTTCTCTAGCTGTTGCTGCTGTTGCTTCTGTATCAGTTGCTCCAACAACTTCTGAAGCAGTTCCAGCATTTGCACGTCAAACTGGCGCTGCATGCTTAAACTGCCATTTCCAAAGCTTTCCAGGCATCAATGCTTTTGGTCGTTCATTTAAAATGAACTCATTCACTGATGGTGGCCAAGACATGATTGAAGATGACATGTTGTCTATTCCAGCTTCATTGAATGTAACTTTGGTATTCCGTCCTCAATTGGTAGCTGAAAAAACTGATGGCGTAAAAGCAAATTCAATCGCAGCTACTGCAGACCAAGTAGTATTGGTTGGTGGTAAAGTTGGCGCTAATACTGGTGCATTTGTTGAAATCGACACAACTGGTGGCGGATTCGCAAACTCACAAATGTTCAATTCTTGGGACATGGGCGATCTTAAAGCTGGCGTAGCTTATTATAACACTGGTTTTGGTGAAGATGCTGGTCTTCAATTGATGAACGTTTGGGGTCAACATGGTGGTTTGATGGCTGGTAAAAGCCTTTCAATCAACAACAGCATGGGCGCTGCAGGTAACACAATCGGTTTCTCTGGTTGGGTTGGTAATGAAATGTGGCAAGCACAGCTTGGTTTTGTAGATCCTGCTGGCACAGCTGCTTCATTCAAATTAGCGCCTATGGTTCGCGCTACTGGTTTCTTTGAAGCTGGCGATTTTGAATTGGGTGCTGGTCTGATTGCTGTTAGTGGTACTCCAAACAGCTCACTTACTGAAGCAAAACGTACTGGTGTTGACTTCCAAGCACAAGGTGAAGTAGGCGATGCACAAATTGGTGTTTATGTAGATTATGCAACAGCACCTAAATCTACTGCAACAAAAGCTAACTTCTACAATGCTTCAACAACAGACGCTCGTACTGGTTTCTCTTTGCGCGCAACTGTGAAACCAACGCATACTTGGGTATTCCTAGCTGGTCTAGGTCAAGACAAAACAGGAACTCAAAAAATTGCTAAAGTAAAAGTTGCAGCTGAATATGAAGTGTATCAAAACTTTGTGATTGCTTTGATTCAAGATTCAGTAAAAACAACAAATACTGGCACTAGCACTAAAACAGATACAACAACACTTGACATCGAATTCTTGATGTAAGTTTGTATTATCCATCTTTCTTGATGGTTTGAGAAAAGGGAGCCTTCGGGCTCCCTTTTTTTGTATCTGATATT
>JAJFLD010000196.1 GCA_021772875.1 Ghiorsea sp.
CGAGCATCAAAGAATTGATTCATGAAGAATTTGGCGACGGCATCATGAGTGCCATCGATTTTTCCATGGATATTAGCCGCGAGCCTAATCCTATGGGTGATCGTGTACACATTGTCATGAGCGGAAAATTTTTACCTTACAAAAAGTATTAGTTTACTAGAGATCATATCCTTAAATAAGCAGCCATAAGTCTTTGGGCGCTGCCATAGTGAAAAAAGTCTATGGCAGCACCTTTAGCTGTGCATCACATTTTACTTATTCTTTGATACCAGTAACCCTCACGATTCGAGCATTTTTATACTAACTAAAGTTAGTGGAAACTGCTAACTCGAGCCAACTTCTCTTAAGCAGCTGCATACCTACAATGCCGCCATCATCATAATGAAAGCTTTATACATTTTCGTGTCATATTTGTGGTTTAAGGTGCGATGAGGTAACAAATGGTTTATAAGTATATAAAGGGTAGAAATGACCGAGTTTAAAATTAAAGAGAAAAAAGAGTTATCATCAGAAGTTTATAAAACGATATCAAGCACATCTGATAAAGAAGTGAAAAATTTGCTGGAAAAAGCAGCGGCTCATGCCAAGAAAAAAGAATGGTCTAAAAATGCGCTGGTTTATGGGGTATTGGCTTCGATATTTGATGAGAATGCAAATTATGCTTTGCTGGCAGCAAGGCAATACAGAAAAGCTGAGTGTATTCAGGATAGTGCACGTTGGTTTTTGAGAGCAGCAGAACTTTTTGCCAAGCAAAGACATACAGCTAAGGCCATTTCCGCACTTCGGTTATTTGAACAACTCAAACCTGAAGCTGGTCTGCAAGAGACACAACACATTTATGATTTATGCAAAGAAGGCACAAACGTAAAATTTACATACATCAATCAGAACACAGTTGAACCCAAGCTACCCTTTGATTGCTCCAGCTTTAGAAATAATGAATTGTTTTCAGACTTTGACGACGAAAATTTTGATATTTTGTTTAAAAGCTTAAAACATCGAAAGTTGCAAGATAAAGCATTGCTTGCACGTGCAGGCGATGAAGCAAAAAGTGTGTTTATTGTAGCCAGTGGCGGCATATCAGCTTTTGTAACTTCAAATGATAAGCGGAAATGTTTGGGTGAACTTCGTAGTGATAATATCTGCGGGCTTATTCCCTATTTCACAGGAGAGGGAAGGGCTTCTGATCTTGTTGCTAATGGTAAAACTGAAATTTTGGAGTTGTCTTATAAACGGCTGGATAAGTTTAAGAAAAAAATACCAGCATTTTTAGCCAAAGTAGAACAGTTGTATGAAGAGCACTTGTTGACACGTCAGTTGGCGATTTCAAAAGTTTTTGAATCGGAAAGCCTAGAAACACGGCAGTGGATTGCATCGAAAATGAAACCTATGTATTTGCCCAAAGGGGCAACCTTATTTAAAGAAGGAGAAGTTTCGCGCGATTTATATTTGGTGCGTTTTGGTGAACTCAAGGTGACATTATCGGTGAAAGAGAGTGAACATTTTAAGAAAACTATTGTTTCCGGGGGTATTGTTGGTGAAACATCAATTACCAATAAGAATAAACGCACATCAACGGTACGTGCTTTAACAGATTGTGTGCTGATGGAATTTTCCGCAGATGATTATAATAAAATATATCAAAAAAGTGAACAATTGAAGAGCGTGTTACAGAATATCAGAAAAAAACAAGCTGCTGAGGCAATCAATGTGATTAAAACAGCGCATGTGAAAGGAGATACCTTAGGCAAGCGTTTGTTTGAAGAGATATGGCGTGACCCAAGTAAAACATAGGCAAATACTTTTAAGGGTTCTCTAGGGCAGCTTCTAGAGAAAATAATAAACAGTGCTTTTTATTTATTTGAATACTTCTTCATAACGAAGATGAGGCCATGTCTTGGAGAATTGGTAAATTTTATCAGGCCACTTGAGCTGCCCTGAAATTTGATTTTGTTCATCAATATTTAAAACCCCAGAGCCTCGAAGTTTACCATCTTTGATGCGGAATGTGGTGTTGAATTGCTTGCGTTTGCGTAAGCTTAGTTTGACCTTGTCGGCAGTTACGTTTTTATCGTTGAGCAACCATTTACCATTAAAAATAGATACATCGCCATCACCTTGCCAGCTTGTCATAGCTTGGTCGGCGTTAAAGATGGCTTCTAGGTTCAGGGTTGCATAAACGGTAGCTTCAAGATGGGTATCAAATTGTTTATGCAACCACTTCCAATTGTTGAGGTGGATGCCACCAACTTGAATGTTACCACGCAAAATTGTGTCTTTTTCATGTTTGAAAATATCCACTTGTGATGAGGATAAAGAGCCCTCATAAAAGATACTCTTAAATGTTTTTAGGCTGATGCCTTGATGGGATGTTTCATATGATGCCGTGACATCTTTGAGTGTGCCAAATGGGCAATGTAGAGCTTTGGCGTTGAATTTCCCTTGTGCTTGGAAGGGTAGTTGTTGCAGCAAAACAAGCGCCTGTGTATCTATGGATTCAGCAGTAATGTTAAAGCGGCCTTGTTTGTCACTTGAAATTTCAGCATAATTTTTTTCTGATTGCCATGATAAATCCTCAACTGTCCATACTTTGTTAACCACTTGGATTTGACCATTCAAATCATGGCTGCCTTTACCAAAGGCAATCAGCTGAACTTCTGCTTGTTCTATGATAGGTTCAGATTCTGGGATAGTTAAGGTGGCACTGCCTTGCATATAACCATGCCATGTTTGCCATGCTGTTGGCAAAACAATGCCAGCTTCGGCGAGATGATCAAAATCAATTGTGATGTTCTGAAATGACCAAGTGTCTTTTTGATGGTCGAGGGTAAAGTTGGATGTATCTAACTGCAGTGAAAGCGCTGTTTTGCTCGGTAGCTCGTCTTGTTGCCATAAAAGCTCACCTACAGCATGAAAATTTACGGATGCTGGTTTTAGCATATCAAAAGCAACAATTTCAGCTGCAGTTGCATCAAGGTTAACATTGGCGTGCGTGAGTTCATTTTCACTTAAGTTTAAGGTGATTGTACCATCCATACTACCCTTACCTTGCACGGGTGGATTGTCTGTAAATGTTGTTAACATTTGAGCCAAGGGTAACCAGAGCGGGCTGGCATAAAGGGTGGCGGGTAGCTCAAGTTGTTTATTGGCATAACTTGCATGGCTGATTGTGACTTCAGGTTGTTGTTTACCGGCTGTAAAGAGTGAAAGATTTTGGAGTGACCAAGCTTTATTTTTTTGTCGCTCTAAACCAGAAAACATAAGTTTTCCTGCATCTATATATATGGTGGAAGGGGATTTTTTTTGTTGCGTAACAGGTGTGTAGGCTAATGTTGCCCATGTGCTTTCACCAAAACTAGTGAACACACCAGCTTTCAAATTGGCTTGCAGCTTGATGTTTTCAAGACTGCTGCTGGTCTCCCCTTGGAGTTGGAACAACTTCAACAGCGGAGAAAGCAATATTTGTTTGCTGACGACGTTGATTTGGCAAGATTTTTCTTGGTCACATGCACCTGATATTTGTAGCGCGCCAGCATTTTTATCGCTCAACACCATATCTTCGATGTGAAACAATTCTTGCGCATTGCCAGTAAGTTTGGCGCGCAGCTCTACTTCATCGTGATGTTCTTTTTGTAAGGTGACGTGGCCAAATGTTTGCCAAGACTGATCTTGGTTGAGATGGGTGGTCATGCTGCCGTTGAGTGTATCTAAGTTTGTGCCATGTTTGAAGGATGATAATGGAATGTCATACAACTTCATCCGCCCAAAACCACGTGTGATTTCACCGCGTTTTAAATGCAGGTAACCATGTGCATCTATGCGCCCATCACCAACATGAGCGCGCAATTCCATGCGCGGGTTTTTATTCTTGCCAATATCACGAATATCTAGATTCACTTTTTCAAGTGTAAGGTGTTGTTCGTTGAAATGAATTTCGCTCTGTGAAATATTGATGCGTTTGAGTTTGATATTTTCCATTTTAAGCAAGCCAAGCCAAGCATCTTGCTGGCTTGGCAGCACATTGATTTCAGCCATTTGTAAATACAAAGCTTGGGGTAGGGCAGAGCCTGTGAGCAAGGCAGCCAAATCAAGATCAATAAACAAACGGCCTGCTGTCAAATTAAATGTTTGCGTTTGGATGTGTACATCATCCAAACGCAGCGAGCCAATATGCATAAAACTTAAGCTCAGTTGCCCAGCTTGTAGGTTAATACCTGCTTGTTCGAGCTGATTTTGTAACAGCTTGTATAGTTTGTTGTTATCCAGCTGCATAATGATGAAGCTGAGTAAAAGTGTGGCAGCTAGACCAGCATAAAACCAGTTGCGCAACTGCCTTTGTTTCATGTTAACTTATCCTAATAATGCTTTAAGACGTTGATTCACCATAGCTGGGTTGGCTTTGCCTTTGGAGGCCTTCATCACTTGACCCACAAAGAAACCAAAGAGCCTATCTTGACCACCACGGTATGCTTCCACTTGGCTTGTGTTGGCATCCAAGATGGTTTGAATCATGGCATCAATAGCACCTGTGTCGCTGACTTGTTTTAAGCCTTTTTCTTCAATGATGGCATCAACATCATGACCAGTTGCCATCATGGCATCGAGTACATCTTTGGCGATTTTGCCTGAAATGGTGTTGTCTGCCATGCGATCCAGCAAGGCTGCAAGTGATTCGGCAGAGACAGGTGATTCCGTGATGTCTTTGCCCAATTCTTTTAAGCGACCAAGCAATTCATTGGCAAGCCAATTGGCACATTGTTTTGGATTGGCAGGATGTGCTGCCACCAAATCTTCATACCACATTGCCAAAGCTTGGGTTTGGGTAAGTACATCTGCATCATAAGCAGATAAACCAAACTCTGTTTCAAAACGTTTACGCAATTGGATGGGTAGCTCAGGCATACCTGCACGAATGGCATCCACTTCGGCTTGGGTAACACGCAATGGGGGCAAATCAGGCTCAGGGAAGTAGCGGTAATCATGGGCTTCTTCTTTGCTGCGCATAGGGCGTGATTCATTTTTTACGGAATCCCAAAGGCGAGACTCTTGCCTCACCGCGCCACCATCTTCGATGATTTCAATTTGACGCAACACTTCAAACTCAATGGCTTGTTTGATGAAACGAAATGAATTCATATTTTTCATTTCAGTTCGTGTACCAAAGGGTTCACCAGGGCGACGCACTGAAACATTGGCATCACAACGGAACTGACCCTTTTCCATGTCGGCATCGGAAACACCAAGAAATTTAATGACTTGATGCAGTTGTTTTAGATAAGCAATCGCTTCATCAGCACTTCGCATATCAGGCTCAGATACAATCTCCATCAATGGAATACCCGAACGATTCAAATCAATATGTGATACCGCATCAAGGCCTTCATGCATGGATTTGCCAGCATCTTCTTCCATATGAATACGTGTCACACCAAGACGTTTTTCACCGTCTTTAGTAGGAATATCAATATAACCACCTTCAACAATGGGCACAGTAAATTGGGTGATTTGATAACCTTTCGGCAAATCAGGGTAGAAATAGTTTTTACGGTCAAACTTGGATTCTAAATTGATTTTACCATGGATGGCTAAACCCGTAAGAATAGACTTATCAACAGCCACGCTGTTTAACACGGGCAATTGCCCAGGCATACCCAGACATACAGGGCATGTTTGGGTGTTTGGCTCAGCACCAAATTCAGTGGAGCAACCACAAAATGCTTTGGTTTTGGTGTTGACTTGGCAATGAACTTCTAATCCGATGACAACTTCCCAGCTCATAAGTTACCCCCAAATGCAGCTGGAGACTTGGTGTGCCAGTCTGTAGCTCCTTCATAAGCAGATGCTGCTGATAGAATCTTGTCTTCTTGCCAAGCTGGGGCAATCCATTGCAGGCCAACAGGCAGATTGTCAGCAAAACCACAAGGTTGTGACAAGCCTGGCAGCCCCGCTAAATTAGCAGCAATGGTGAAAATATCTGATAAATACATGGTCAGTGGGTCATCCGTTTTTTCGCCCGATTTAAAGGCAGGGATAGGGCTTGTTGGCGTGGCAATGATATCCACTTTTTCAAATGCCGCTTTAAAATCTTGGCTGATAAGTGTACGCACTTGTTGTGCTTTGAGATAATAAGCATCGTAATAACCCGAAGATAAGGCAAAGGCACCTGTTAAAATACGACGCTTCACTTCTGCACCAAATCCTTCATCACGAGAGCGGGCATACATATCTTCCAAATCTTCTGGATTTTCACAGCGATGACCAAAACGTACAGCATCATAACGTGATAAATTGGTAGAAGCTTCTGATGGGGCAATGACATAATAAGCTGCCACTGCGTATTCGGTGTGTGG
The DNA here is from genome assembly GCA_021772875.1 of Ghiorsea sp. Classification (GTDB taxonomy): domain Bacteria; phylum Pseudomonadota; class Zetaproteobacteria; order Mariprofundales; family Mariprofundaceae; genus Ghiorsea. The sequence goes on from JAJFLD010000196.1 coordinate 6,351, forward strand.
CAAGGAAATATCTACAATCTCAGCGCCTAAAGATTCACAAATTTTTAGTGCTTCTTCAATGCGGGCACGAACGTCTTCATGTATACCATCTATGAAATACTCTTTGGGTTTACCAATGCGCAAACCTTTCATATCGCGACTTTCACAAGCTTTAAGCCAATCAAAACTTGGTGCATCAACCACAGATGTTGAATCCCCTGAATCATGTGATGAAAGTACAGATGTAATCATGGCCGTATCTTTGACTGTGCGTGTCATAGGGCCTGCTTGATCAAGAGAAGAAGCAAACGCGATAATGCCACGGCGAGAAATGCGACCATAGGTTGGTTTTAAACCAACCAAACCAGTTAAAGATGCAGGTTGGCGAATCGAGCCACCTGTGTCTGTGCCAAGCGCCGCAGGGGTCAAAGCAGCCGCGACAGCAGCAGCCGAGCCTCCAGATGAACCACCTGGAATGCAGTCGATGTTCCAAGGGTTTTGAACGCCGCCAAAGGCTGAGGTTTCATTGGATGAGCCCATGGCAAATTCGTCCATATTGGTTTTACCAACAAGGACAGCGCCTGCTTCTTTAAGCAATGTAATCACATGGGCATCATAAGGGGCTTCAAAACCTTCTAAAATTTTGGAGCAACAGCGCGTTGGCCCATCTTGAGTACAAAAAATATCTTTGATGGCGATAGGCAAGCCTTCTAATGGGCGAGGTGTGTGTTGGGTCCGATACAAATCAGATGCTTGGGCTTGGGCCAAGACATGTTCGGGGTCGAGGTGCACAAAGGCATTCAAATCTTTATTAAATGCTTGGATGCGATCCAAATAAAGTTTGGCAACATCAACAGCAGTAGTTTGACCTGCATCAAGTCGGGTTTTGATTTCACTTAGTGAGCTAAAAGGCATGGTATTTCCTCAAGGGTTTGGTTTGTGGGGTGAGTCGAGTGAGAGAAAGTTAAGTTACTCAATCACTTTGGGTACAACATACAAGCCAGACTCAGTGCGTGGTGCAGATGCTTGTAAGGCATCTCGGCGGTCGATATTGCTGACAATATCAGCACGTTGCGGCATAGGCACATCATGAGGGTGGGCTGTTGGCGGCACACCATCGGTATTCACTTCGCTAAGTTTATCAATATAACCCATGATACTGCTAAGTTGGGGGGCAAACTCTTGCGCCTCAACATCTGTTAAACGAATACGCGATAGGTTTGCGATTTTTTTTACATCAATGTCCATAAATATCACCTGCTTTCAAAGTCGTGCGTAGTCTAGTCGGCAACGCTGTGTTTCTCTAGTATTTATACTTCGGATGCCTATTTTAAGGTGTGAAGGAAGATTTTTTAGCGTAAGTGTTGTTAGGATGAGGTGGGGTTTGCATTCATGGTGGCTTTGTAAGCTTGGAGTACAAGTTCAGGTTCTACGCCAATGGCTGCAGCATATTGTTTCAAATAGCTTTTGGTGTAAATAGGGGCAGGGAAACTTGAAAAATCATCAGCCTCAATAGCTTTTAAATAACTCTTAGAGATTTTGGTCAGTGATGCAACTTCATCTAGTGTAATGGATTTTGTTTTGCGAATTTTTTTTAATTTTTTGCCATTGATATGTGAGGGGTGTGACATGGCAGTTGCATCTAATTTTTCAGCAATGCTTGATTTAGCAGGCTGCAATTTCGATGTCATGACATCATGATTGATTGAGGGTGGTGTAAAATTCATGGCTTTATCATAGCTTTGTCTTTTGTCGCTGTCGGATAATACCACATAAGCTTCTTCAATATCGGCAAGAATGTGTTCGAGTTCATCTTGTGCGTAAAGGGAGTAGGCAGCAAGCGAATCAGGTTGAAAAATGAGCTTGATTTCCCGATATGCTTGTACAATTTCTGCGGCAGAGGCACCAGGTGCTAAATGAAGTATGGTGTAGTGATTATCTTGAGAAATGTTTGGTGTTTTCATTTCGCGGTGTCCAAAGTAGAGGGTTCATGGTGCATGGTTTTGCTGATGAGCGTCGTTGCCATGCGGTTTAAACACGTGGCATTTCGTGATTGTGGGTAATGATGGTAATAGGCTTGTTTTTGTTTGAGTGATTGGATCACATGAGCATCGTGATACAGATAACCCATAAGATTGATGTTTAAGTCAAAATATTTGCGAAAAATGACTTCCATAGCATTGCCTAATTTGATGTCTGAGGGTTCAAGTACTTGATTGACGATGAGGTTTAGATTTAGTTTTTTTAAGTTGTCGCGTATCAGGAGTCCATGTTCAGGATGTGAAACATCCATTTCAGCACAAAAGTAGGCAAATGATTGGGCTTTGCCAGTGGTGTTTTTTTGTTGAGTCAGGACATGATTCATGATGCGCTGTGTTTTTTCAGGTAGGCTTTTAAGGGTACGAGCAAGAAGGCATTTGATGAAGCGATAACTGTTTTCTACAGAAGTGGGCTCTGGAACAATGGTAAGTAGAGCTTGATCGGCAAAAAGAAAGAAGTCTAAGGTGTTGAAGCTGGTGCCCGAACCCAAATCAAGGATGACATAATCTGCATCAAGATGAGATAAATGGCGCATAATTTTTAATTTTTGAAAGTGTTTTAAGTTGGCCATTTGTAGGTGATCTGATGCGCCGCTGATTAAACCAAGCTTGGGATTGTCATGGTATTCAACCATGTCGTTGATGATTGGGCTATGGTGTAACAAGATATCTGAGAGCGTAGTTTTGGGATCGGTGATACCCAAACAGGTATGGGTATTGGCTCCGCCCAAGTCCAAATCAACCAATACTGTTTTCTTGCCTTGTTCAGCCAAGGCCATGCTTAAGTTGGCAGCAACAAAACTTTTCCCGACACCACCTTTGCCGCTTGCGACAGCCCAAATTTGAGGTTTTTTGGGAGCAGTTGTTTGGGGTGATGCTTGTTTGCTACCAGATGGGCTATTGAGCATAACAAGCGTTTCCTCCACGTTTTTTTCACCTTGAAATGGTGACTATTGTTACTACATCATAAGTCTGCATGCATCATGGCGTTAGATTGGTTACACGTCAATGTTTGCGCATCAATCATGACAAGGCTCAAGCCTTGATTTAACTGACTTCCTTGTCCAATTCACCACTTTTAAGTTTGGCCAAATAGGCTTGTAGCGCTAGGGCAACTTTGCCGTGTAAAATATACAAACCAATAAAGTTGGGCAACGCCATGCCGAGAATTAACAAATCGCTAAATTCAAGGATATTGGCAGCACTACTGATGGTTGCTAAAACAATAAATGTTAAAAACATCAGCTTGTAACTTAGAGAGAAACGCTCGCCTAAGACATAGGTCCAGCAACGTTCGCCATAATAAGACCATGAAATCATGGTGCTGAAAGCAAATAAAACGACGGATAAGGTGAGTACACTGGAAAACCAAGGTACCACAGAACCAAAAGCAGCGGAGGTGAGGGCGGCACCTTGGGTATTGGCCACCAAACTTGCATGTTCAGGTGCATGGTAAACGCCAGTAATCACAATCACCAAGGCTGTCATGGTACAAATCACTATGGTATCAATGAAAGGTTCATACAAGGCAACCATGCCTTGGCGGATAGGGTATTTTACACTTGCAGCTGAATGGGCAATAGCTGCCGAACCAATGCCAGCCTCACTGGAAAAAGCAGCACGTTTAAAACCTTGAACAATCACACCAATAAGCGCACCTAATCCAGCATCAAGTGAAAATGCGCCATGCCAAATGATACGCACGGCTTCAGGAATAGCTGCTGAGTTGGCTATAATAATCCATATGCATGTAGCGACATAAATGATCACCATGGTTGGCACAATGGCTTCTGCGGCATGGGCAATGCGTTTGATGCCACCAATGATTACCATGCCAACAAGGCCTGCCATGATAAGCCCAAATACCCATGGAAAGTCTTTAAAAAATGAAATTTCACCCTGAATTGCACCAAGGGCTTGGGATACTTGAAAAGCATTGCCTGCACCCAAAGAGCCAAACACACACAATACAGCAAACAGGATGGCCATACTTTTACCAAGCCGAGGCAGCCCTTTTTCGGCCAAACCTTTGGACAAGTATTCCATTGCGCCACCCATCAAGCGGCCATCAGGGCGCGTCTCACGGTACATTTGTCCAAGGGTAACTTCAGTGAATTTAGATGTCATGCCAAAGAAACCAGCAAAAATCATCCATACAATAGCACCTGGTCCACCAATGATGATGGCAATCGCAACGCCTGCAATATTGCCTAATCCAACGGTTGCCGAGAGTGCAGTGGTTAAAGCTTGGAAAGGTGTGACTTCACCTTTGTCATCGGCTGTATGGTATTTGCCTCGAATAATAGCAAAGGCATGCCCCATCATACGAATATTAATAAAACCAAATCGAAAGGTGAGAAATATTGCGCCAATGGACAACCAAGCCACGATAAAAGGCATCTCAGCTTCACCGGGTAAAACATCATAAAAAAGAAATGTGGCGAGGTAGCCATTCAGCTGGGTAAATAATGCATCCATGTTATGGGGTTCACTGGCAGCATAAGCACTATTGCTGTTGTATAGAATTGCCCAGCATGTGATTATAAAATGCAGCCAATATTTGTTAAAAAAAGACATGAAGCCACCCCTCAATGACATGAAAATGTGTTGCTAAAAAGTGAGGCCAGTCTGCATGGCAGGTGATTTGTCGCAAGTTTCACCATTGCGTGGTGGCGATAAGCTACCTACGATGCGTGCATGACGGTTTTGTTTCGCTGGTTGTTTTTTTCATCTTTGATGCGTATTGCAGCCATTACTATTGCTGTGGTATCTATATTTATGATTGCTGAATCTTTTGATAAAGCACGATTTGTTGGTGATGGTTTGAGCTTGGGCTTGCTTGCTGAATATTTGATTTTGAAGATTCCTTTTATGATTTCAGAGTTTATGCCTGTGGTGGTTTTGATTGCTGTTGCTATTTATATGACTGAAATATCCCATCACCATGAACTTGCTGCCATGCGCGCAGCTGGTATTGCGATGGCTGTTTTGTTGCAGCCGCTCTTGGCAGCAGGTGCTGTTGCAGGTTTATTTACTTTTGCAATTGGGGAATGGGTTGAACCTGTAACCAACGAACGTTTGGCATATATGGAAAGGGTGAATATTGAAGGAAAGCAGCCTTTGCAACAAGGGGTGCAATGGTTACGCGAAGCTGAAACACTGATGCGTTTAACACCCTTAACAGATAACTATTTTTCATTATTGGTATTAAAAACAGATCAAGAAGGTGCTTGGCTTGAACGTGTGGATGCAGACAAAGCAACTTATAAATATGGCCAATGGTTATTAGGTAAAACATACGTAAGTCACCCTGATGCGGATAAAGGTATTATCACCCAAACCCATGAGACCTTCAGCATCCGATCAAACCTTAGCCCAGAAACAGTAGCTGCCCCCAACCCTAGAGATATGAAATGGTTTGAATTGTATCGCTTTGAGAAAACATTGGCTGAGGCAGGGCTGGCATCGGATGATTATGCCTTTCAATTACAACGCAAGCTAGCCGCCCCTTTGGGCTGTTTGCTGATGGTGATTTTGGCTTACAGTCTTTGTAGCAATATGGGTAGCCGCATTGCTGCCAATTCTAAAGGTTTATTGGTGGCCGTGATTCTCGGGTTGAGCTTTTATGTTTTCAGCGCCACGGTTGTGATTTTGGTGAATGGTGGGCAGCTACCTGTTTTTTTTGCAGCGTGGTGGCCAAACATCATGTTTGCAGGTTTGGCAGGTTATTTGTTGCTAGCCAAAGAAGGTTATTAAACGCAGTTAAAAACCTGCAATTTCAGTTTCCTCAGCAAGTGGGGTGATGGTTTTTGCGCTCAGTGCTTCAGGCTCGGAAATGGTTGAAGTGTTAATAGAAACCGCAGATCCAGCCTCATTATAGACGATAGCCTCACCAAAACGTGGTGCTAGTGATACTTCACCCTCAAGCAGCAAGAAGAATGTTTTATCTTTATCAACACGTCCCCAAAAGTCTGTGCCACGAACACCCAACACGGCTGTGCGTGTCGTTAGTGTTGTTCTGCGGGCACTAAGCCCATTGCTGATAAAACCTGCGGTATAACGAAAAGCCCCTTGGAAAATGCGCAGTGTGGATGAAAATATGCCTGCATCAGTGCTCCACTCGCGCACCAAAAACCGCGAATGGTTACCAAGTTTTACGCGGCTATTATCTGGAAAATCAATGTATGCTCGGCCACGTCTACCAGTGCGAATTTCATCGCCTTGACGCAATACCATACCCGTTCTTACAGGTTCGAATTTATTGCCACGCAATACCTTGACTTGCCCTAAAACACGGGAAACTGTGGGGGTGTTGACGACACCATTGATTTCATCAGCAATTGCATGGGATGCTGAAAAGCAGAGCAGAGTTAGTGTTATGGTAAGGGTGATAAGTGATTGCATCATGCCTCCGAAGTGTATCTTCTTAAGATATTACATATGAACTAGCAAAAGATGTTGCAAGTTTTGCGTGTATGATGGCTATTGTCTAGTCAACGATTGCTTAGAAGCGTGAAGCTTCTTACGATACGACACCAAATGGTCATGGCAGATGTGCTTGAGCCATTGCGGGAGACAAGATATGAAAGCTATAGTTTTTACAACAACAGGCGATGCAGATGTGTTGCTTTATCAAGATGTGTTAACACCTGAAACCTGCGGCCCAGATGAAGTGCTGATTAAAGTTATGGCTGCTGGTGTAAATCCTGTAGATACAAAATTGCGCCAAAATGGAATGTTTTTTGAAGCTGATGTACCTCAGCCTGCTATTTTGGGTTGTGATGGTTCAGGTATTGTAGAGAAGGTTGGTGAAGATGTTAAACATTTGCAAACAGGGGATGCTGTTTATTATTGTTATGGTGGTTTGGGTCAACAATCATCTATATCCAAACAACCTGTAGGCAATTATGCTGAATATGCAATGGTGAAAGCTGCATATGTGGCGCAAAAACCCTATGGCTTGGATTTTGATTCGGCAGCAGCAGCACCGCTGGTTTTGATTACAGCTTGGGAAGCGTTGTTTGATAGAGCAAGGCTTCAATCTGGGCAGAAAGTGTTTGTACATGCAGGTGCAGGTGGTGTTGGTCATGTGGCTATTCAATTGGCAAAACTTGCAGGTGCTGAAGTAGCAACAAGTGTGAGTAGTGATGAAAAGGCCGATTTTGTGCGGGCGTTGGGGGTAGATTTGGTCATCAACTACAAAAAAGAAGACGTGGTGCAAGCACTATTGACTTGGACAGATGAAAGAGGGGTTGATGTTGCCTTGGATACTGTAGGTGGTGAGGCATTAAAACAACTTGTGCCAGCGATGCGTTTGTATGGTGATTTGGTCACATTGCTGCAAGTGCCTGAAGGTTTGGATTGGAAAACATTACGTGTGAAAAATGTGCGGTTGAGTCAGGCTTTGATGCTTACACCCATGCTGATGCAATCGGATGAATTGGGTGAGCATCATGCGGCCATATTAGAACAATGTGCGCAGTTTTTTGATGAGAAAAAGCTTTCTATTTATGTTGATGAGACTTACCCCTTGGTAGATGCCAAGCTGGCTCATGAGAAAATTGAGCAAGGTCATCAAAGTGGGAAAGTTGTGTTGCAAATGTTTACTGATGAAAATCAATAACACAGGTTTATTCTATGCATTGTAGACTCTATATTAAAGCAACGCTCACAGCACACGCAACTGTTGCAATGGATAGTGAACAAACACGTTATTTACGCCAAGTGATGCGGTTGCAAATTGGCCATGCCATCACTGTGTTTAATGGGCTGGGTGGTGAATATATCGCGGAAATTATCCAGCTTGAAAAAGATGGTGGGCAGTGTGTGTTGTCGGAAAAAATAGATGCGAATCGTGAATTGGCATGCCGTGTACATATTATCCAAGCGGCGAATCGCAGTGAAAAAATTGAAACAGTTTTACAAAAAGCAACGGAGATGGGGGCTGCAAGCTTCCAAATTGTGAATAGTGAGCGTGCAACATTAACTCTGCCAAGCAATAAACGTGATAAACGCTTGGAGCGCTGGCAAAAGATTGTGATTGAAGCCGTCGAACAATCTGAGCGAACGATGGTGCCTAATGTGCAGTGGTTGGATAAATTGCTCAATCTTGAAAAACGAGGTGCATGTTTCATATTACATCCGCGTGATGCTATGTTATGGCAAGATGTGCGTGATGATGTGGTCGGTGCCAAAGATATTACTTTAGCGGTTGGGCCAGAGGGTGGTTGGACAAATCAGGAATTGGCGCTTTTACACGACCAAGGCTTTCAAAGTTTAAAGTTTGGTGACAGAATTATGCGAACCGAAACAGCAGCACCAGCATTACTTGCAGCGATTCAAGCTGTGTTATAAGGTTTTTGAAAACAATAGAGGAGCAATAATATGAAACATGAATGGGCGCAAAAAATGATACGTGTGAGTTTGGCAGGATGTTTGTTGTTTGGTTTGGCAGCATGTAAAACAACAACAGTTGCACGTGTAGATACTGATAGCGTACAAGATTTGAGCGGCAACTGGAACGACACAGATTCGCGCCTTGTTTCATCGCGTATGGTAACGGATGTCTTGGATAAGAAGTGGTTAACAACTTACCAAGTACAACACGGTAAAAATCCTGTGGTGATTGTTGGCGCTGTGCGCAATTTAAGCCATGAACATATCAACACACGCACATTTATTGCAGATTTAGAACGCGAATTGATTAATTCTGGCGAAGTAGAATTTGTTGCATCCAGCAAAGAACGCGGTGAAATCCGTAATGAACGCGCAGATCAATCTGAAAATGCCAGCACAGGCACACAAAACATTGCAGGTGAAGAGCTGGGTGCTGATTTTATGCTTCAAGGTCAAATTAACACGATATTTGATGAAGCTAAAGACACAAAAGTGAAATATTACCAGATTGATTTAACACTTATTGATTTAAAAGATAACCGTAAAGTTTGGGTGGGTCAGAAGAAAATTAAAAAAATCTTGGAAACAGGCATGTTCCGCTAAGTTAGACTCTTTATTAACGTTTTTATGAGCAAGCTTCTATGCGTAGGCCTGCTTTTGGTTTTGCTTTCAGGTTGTGCAAGTTATAGCAGTAGCTTTCAAAAAATAGAGCTATTGCTTGAGCAACAGAAACCAAAAGAGGCTTTGCTTGAGTTAGAGCAGCATCCCCGATCAAATAAGGATAAACTTCTTTATTTGCTGGATAAGGCAATGTTGCAACGCATGAGTGGTTTGTATCTTGAGAGTAATGCTTCATTTGAAGAGGCCAAAGCACTGATTGATAAGTTGCAAGGCACTAGTCTTGTTGAACAAGCTGGCGCGCTGACCATTAATGATAGCACAATGAGTTATGAAGGCGACGACTTCGAGCAAGTATCGATTCACATTTATGAAGCGCTCAATTATATCGCACTTGGCCAATTGGATGAAGCGCGTGTTGAAGCCTTACAGGTGGATGTAAGGCTTAAAAAGTTAGCTGAAGGTGAATCAGGTTATGTTGAAGATGCCTTTTCGCGCTATTTGGCAGGCCTTATTTATGAGGCTGAAGGTGAATATGATGATGCGATGATAGCCTATCGCAAAGCTTATAAGGCTTATAAAAATAATAAACTCAACATGGGTGTGCCCATTTTTTTGCAGCAAGACTTGTTGCGATTGAGCAAAAAACTTGGATTAGCTGACGAGCATGAAACCTTTCAAAAGGCTTTTGCTTTGGATGAAAGTGCTTCACTTTCACAAAAAGGAAAGGGTGAAGTGGTGTTGTTATTATTTGATAGCTTAGCGCCTATCAAACGCTCGGTGAGTTTGTTGGTGTATACCGACACAGGCATACCAAAGCGGATTTCAATGCCTGAATACCAATCACGACCTTCTTATATCTCACGTGCGCGTTTAACTGTTGGCACACACTCTATGGATGCTGAATTGGTGGATGATTTTGATGCTATTGCCCGTGCTTCGTTGGAAAGCCATAAACCAGCCATGATTGCGAGGCTTTTAGCACGTGCTATTTTGAAGGCCAATATTAGCAAAAATGCTCAGAAACAAGGTGGTGAATTGGCTGGGTTTTTGGTGGATGCTGTGGCTATGGCAACAGAAACTGCAGATACCCGAAGCTGGTTAACCTTGCCTAAAAGTATTTATTTGTCTCGCCTTATGTTGGAGCCAGGTGTTTATCCTGCGTCGTTAACATTGTTTGGTAAACAAGGTGAAGTGATGATGGTGATGGATTTGGGTCAGGTGGAAATCAATAAAGGCAAAAAACTTTTTATGGAGAAATCCTTTATCGCACCATACCGCAAAAGCAATTGATTGTTTGGGTTTGTCCCAATGCTAAAGTGCTTTCTTTCTTCGTTATTCTATATCTTCAAAAAACCAACGCATGTCACCCAAATCATGGGCAATAGGGGCATGGGGTAGGTTGCGAACCACTTCCTTGCCATAACGTTTTGTATGCAAGCGAGAATCCAAAATGGCAATGCCGCCACGATCTGATGTTGAACGAATCAAACGACCCACGCCTTGCCTCAGCACGGCTATAGCTTCAGGAAGCTGGATATCCATAAAACCATTGCCACCGAGAGCCTCACAATGTTTGGTGCGCTCTTTTAATAAAACATCGGTGGGTGGTGCAAAGGGAATTTTATCAATAATGACCAGCGATAATGTTTCTCCTGGTACATCAACACCTTCCCAAAAGCTGCGCGTGCCACATAAGATGGAATGTTTATCCTTGCGAAAAGACTCAAGAATTGCATCGCGACTGCCGCTTTCACCTTGAATCAATACCTGCCAAGGTAAAGCGCGTTGTAGAGGTATGGCATAGGTGCGCAAGGCATAATGTGAGGTGAATAAAACAAAAGCGCGGCCACGCGAAGTGCGCAATAAAGACTCAATTTCATTTTGCATCACTTCTTGATATTTGGCATCTCTCGGTTCGGGAATGTGTTTGGGTAAGTAGAGCATGGCTTGCTCTTGGTAGTTGAATGGGGATGGGTGAAAGCTTTCTTGTGCTACCTCAGCGCTTAAACCCAAACGCTGGCGAGCATAATCAAATTTATCAGAAACCCTTAAGGTTGCTGAAAGCAAAACAAAAGAAGCTTCGCGTTCCCACAAGTGATGTGCTAATACAGGGCCAGTTTCAATGGGTGCGGAGATGTATTGCTTGCGCTCACCATCGCCTTCGTACCAAACCACAAAACCATCTTGAGGGGTTAGGATTTGCTGCATTTCTTCCATGATGATGGTTGCGCGTTCGCTGAGTTTGAGCATGTCATCATGGCGTTCTTCGCGCGAAATGGCGATATCTAATAAGGCTTCCCAGCTTGTTTTGATATCCTTTAAATCTTTATCGGCCCACTGGCTTACCACTTCTGCACCATGGGTGCGAACTTGTTCCTTCAAATCGGCTTCATCACCGAATGTTTCTAAAATGGCTTGCATATCATTGAGCCAATAAATCAAACGACTGCGTGATAATTGTATGCCAAATTGCCGACTGGCTAAATCAGGTAAACTGTGTGCTTCATCGAGAATGTAAGTATCGAAAATAGGCAAAACTTCACCGAAATCACCTGATTTTAAAGAGGCATCGGCAAGCAATAAACTATGATTAGCGACAACAATATCGGCACTTTGTGCCTTTTGGCGCGCTTTCATCAGCGGGCATTGTTTATAATCTTCACACTTGCTGCCTGTGCATTGATCGGCTGTGGCAGTGACAAGTTGACCAATGCCTTTCTCAAACACATCAAAGGCAAGAGCAGATAAATCGCCATCGTTGGTATCTTCTGCCCATTTTGCAACTTTGAGCAAGTTCTTCTTAGCCCAAATTTCTTGCTGATTGCTTGCAAGGTGGGTGTTTAGGCGTTGTGGACAATAATAATTACTGCGTCCTTTGAGTAAGGCAATTTTCCTGCGCACACCAAGTGCTTTTTGTACGGCGGGAATATCACGAAACATCAGTTGATCTTGTAGTGCTTTGGTATGTGTGGAAATTAAAACTTTGTCTGAGGTGCGCAATGCTGGGATAAGGTAGGCCAGCGTTTTCCCCGTCCCTGTTTCGGCCTCGGCAAGAAGAATGGTTTTTTGCGTGATGGTGTTGGCAATTTCTTCGGCCAACACCACTTGTTCTTGGCGATAAATATAACCTTCTAACCCCAGAGCCAGTGGGGATGCCACGGCAAAATCGGCTTTGACTTGTTCGCTAAATTTTGGTGTGGAAATAATAATCCCTTATATGCTTTTGTGGTGTGTTATTGGGTTAAACGTGTCAAAACTTCACGGTATTTATCGGCTGTTTTTTGCATGATTTCTTGAGGAACTTCTGGACCAGGAGCAGTTTTATCCCAGTCTAAAGTTTCCAACCAATCACGAATAATTTGTTTATCAAAGCTTGGTGGGCTTATGCCAGTTTGGTATGTTTCAACATCCCAAAAACGTGAAGAATCAGGTGTTAAAGATTCATCAATTTGCACCAGTTTGCCTGCATCATCCAAGCCGAATTCAAATTTTGTATCAGCAATGATGATGCCACGCTCTAAGGCATAAGCTGCGGCTTCTTTATACAATTGCAGGCTGACATCACGAACTTGAGATGCTAAATCAACACCAATGATTTCACACATGCGTTCAAAATTTATGTTTTCGTCATGTGCGCCGATGTCAGCTTTGGTAGAAGGTGTGAAAATGGGCTCTGGCAATTGATCAGCAAGCTTCAAACCTTCTGGCAAGCTGATGCCACAAACCGAAGCACTTTTTTGATATTCATTCCAACCCGAGCCAATTAAATAACCGCGCACGATAGCTTCAATAGGCAAAGGTTTGAGGCGTTTGACCACAATAGCGCGGCTGCGAACCCGTTCACGTTCATCTTGATCAAGCGTCACTTCGTCCAAGCTCAAGGTGGAAGTTTGGCTCGGAATAATGTGAGCCATGCGTTTGAACCAAAAGTCTGAAACCTGATTAAGAATTTCGCCTTTGCCTGGTACGGGTGAGGGTAAGATGACGTCAAAAGCAGAGAGTCTATCTGTGGTAACAATCAATAAATGACTATCATCAATTTCATACATATCACGTACTTTGCCACTATGTAATAATTTTAGACTACTAAGGTTTGCTTTTAACATGGTCTTCGGACTAGGGTGCATCGAATTACCTCTATCGTGGATTTAAGCGAAACGTGACAGAATGAGGGATGGCCGACAAGCATAAGCTGTTTTGAAAACATGTAACATATAAAAAATATTGAACTTCTAGCTAAAAAAAGTTACTATTATTTTTTATATATTATTTTTTCTTAATGTAAGGGCTTGAATCGTATGAGTCTCTTTAAGGTTATTTCGTGGTAAGTGTTGATATTGCAAAGGAGTGTTCAGTGAAAAAAATAGCTTTGGTTTCAGGCATGTTATTACTTGGATCGTTTCATATTTCTCATGTGGAAGCTTTGGTCCCTCAAGCTTTTGCGGCTGAAGGTAATATGGCGCAGGTTCAACTTATCCTGAAAAAGCTGCGTAGTTCTATGGGTAATATGAAAGATTTTGACGAATTGGAAGCAGCAGGCATGGATAAGGCAGATGTGGATCGTTTGCGCAATGCTATGAAAGGTAAAATTAAACAAATGACTACAGATGCGGTTGATTTGATTCGCGTATTATAAACCAATAGTTTTGGAAAAATTTGAAAAAGAGTGCTTACGGCGCTCTTTTTTTTGCAGTGAAGAAATTGACTTCAATAGTGTGTAAATTTTCGTTAGGGTGCGCAATAAGTTGAAATTAAGGTTGTTAGGCAGGCATTGTTTCTGCCTAATTTTTTGCTTATGCGCAAACTAAATATTCGAGGTTAGACCAGCATGCCACGTCGCAATGATATTCAAACGATTATGATTTTAGGGGCAGGGCCAATTGTGATTGGTCAAGCTTGCGAGTTTGATTATTCGGGTGTTCAAGCGTGTAAAGCGCTGAAAGAAGAAGGGTTTAGAGTGGTGTTGGTGAATTCAAACCCAGCCACTATCATGACAGACCCTGAGTTTGCCGATGCCACATACATTGAACCCGTCACTTGGGAAGTGGTTGCAAAAATTATTGAAAAAGAACGCCCTGATGCGATTTTGCCAACCATGGGTGGTCAAACAGCACTGAACTGCGCTTTATCACTCAATAAACACGGTATTTTAGATAAGTTTAATGTGCAGTTGATTGGTGCACAACCTGATGCCATTGATAAAGCAGAAGATAGAGAGCGTTTCAAACGCGCTATGGATGCTATTGGTTTGGAGATGGCACGCGGTGGTTTTGCTCACACCATGCAAGAAGCGCGCGATTTGGCTGATGAGCTTGGTTATCCTATTATTATTCGCCCATCATTCACTTTGGGTGGCTCAGGTGGCGGCATTGCATACAATCCTGAAGAATTTGAATACATTGCCAATTCAGGGCTAGAAGCCTCACCCACCGATGAGATTTTGGTGGAAGAATCTATCATTGGTTGGAAAGAATACGAAATGGAAGTGATGCGTGATCATGCTGACAACTGCGTGATTATTTGCTCGATTGAAAACTTTGATGCCATGGGTGTGCATACAGGTGATTCCATTACTGTTGCACCTGCGCAAACTTTAACCGATAAAGAATACCAACGCATGCGTGATGCCTCGATTGCAATTTTGCGTGAAATTGGTGTGGAAACAGGTGGTTCTAACGTTCAGTTTGCCGTGAACCCAGAAGATGGCCGTTTGATTGTGATTGAGATGAACCCGCGTGTTTCGCGCTCTTCTGCTTTGGCATCCAAGGCCACAGGTTTTCCGATTGCTAAAATCGCAGCGAAATTGGCAGTGGGTTATACGCTTGATGAAATTAAAAATGATATCACAGGTGAAACATTTGCTGCCTTTGAGCCAAGCATTGATTATGTTGTCACCAAGCTACCACGTTTTGCTTTTGAAAAATTCCCAGGTGCCGATGTTCGCCTGACTACGCAAATGAAATCTGTAGGTGAAGTGATGGCCATTGGTCGGACCTTTACCGAAAGCCTTGGCAAAGCAATGCGTGGCTTAGAAGTGGATTCGTGTGGTTTTGATAAAGTTGTGCCTGAAGATGTTGATGCTAAAATCTTCTTGCAGGAAAAATTAGCCGTGCCAGGTGCCGATAGATTGTGGTGGATGGGTGAAGCACTGCGCGCGGGTTGGTCAGAAGAGAAAGTTTTTGATGTGACCAAAGTAGACCCATGGTTTGTACGTGAGTTGGCCGTGGTGATTGAGCTTGAACAAGCCTTGGCAAAGCGAAATATTACTGATTTAACGGCTGCTGATTGGAAACAAGCCAAGCGTGAAGGTTTATCCGATCAACGTCTAGCTATGCTTTTAAATAGCAATGAACATATTGTGCGTCAAACACGTTTGGCTTTGGGTGTGAAAGCTGTGTTCAAACGTGTGGATACATGTGCTGCCGAATTTGAAGCCAAAACACCGTATCTTTATTCCACCTTTGAAGAAGAATGTGAAGCATTGCCTACGGATAAGAAAAAAATCATGGTGTTAGGTGGTGGCCCCAACCGCATTGGTCAAGGCATTGAGTTTGATTATTGCTGTGTACATGCGGCCTTTGCTTTATCTGAAGATGGTTTTGAAACGATTATGGTCAATTGTAATCCTGAAACCGTATCTACAGATTATGATACCTCAGACCGATTGTATTTTGAGCCTTTAACATTTGAAGATGTGATGGCAATTGTAGAAGTTGAAAAACCTATGGGTGTGATTGTGCAATTTGGTGGGCAAACACCGCTGAAATTGGCTGAATCATTACAAGCAGCTGGTGTACCCATTATCGGCACAAGCCCAGATATGATTGATTTGGCTGAAGACAGGGAACGTTTCCAACAATTGTTGCATGAACTTAAACTATTGCAGCCTGAAAATGGCACAGCCCGCTCCACTGAAGAAGCCGTGGCCGTTGCCAATGAGATTGGTTATCCTGTTGTGGTTCGTCCTTCTTATGTGTTGGGTGGTCGTGCTATGCAAATTGTGCATGATGAAAAAGGTTTGTTGCGTTATATGACTGAAGCCGTGCAAGCTTCTCATGATCATCCTGTGTTGTTGGATAGATTCTTGAATCAAGCGATTGAGTTGGATGTGGATGCGCTTTGTGATGGCTCTCGTGTTGTCATTGGTGGCATCATGGAACACATTGAAGAAGCGGGTGTGCATTCAGGTGATTCGGCCTGTTGTTTGCCTCCGCATTCGATTTCAGATGCCGTGATTGAAGAAGTAACACGCCAAACCAAAGCGTTGGGCATGGCCTTACATGTATCGGGTTTGATGAATATCCAGTTTGCTTTGCAGGGTGAAACACTCTACGTCTTGGAAGTCAATCCACGTGCTTCGCGCACTGTGCCGTTTGTTTCTAAAGCCACAGGTGTGCCACTAGCCAAAATGGCAGCGCGTATTATGTCGGGTCAGAGTTTGGATGATTTGGGCATATTTGAAGTGAAACAACCCACAACATTCAAAGCAGTAAAAGAAGCAGTGTTTCCATTTGTGAAGTTCCGCGGTGTTGATCCGCTATTAAGCCCAGAAATGAAATCAACAGGTGAAGTAATGGGCATAGCCGCTGATTTCCCTGCAGCTTTTGCCAAAGCACAGTTGGGAGCAGGTTCTTGTTTACCCAAAAAAGGTACTGCTTTTATATCCGTACGTGAAGCGGATAAAGGCAGTGTTGTTGCCTTGGCAAAAACCTTGGTGGATGTTGGTTTTCAAGTGGTGGCCACTGAAGGAACAAGTGATGTGTTGATTGCCGCTGGTGTGCCAAACACAAAAGTTGCCAAAGTTACCGATGGTGTGCGCCCGCATATTGTAGATAAATTATTATCAGACGAAATCAATTTTATTGTAAACACAACTGAAGGTGAACGTTCGATTGCCGATTCAAAATCAATTCGCCAAGCTGCTTTAGATCGTGGCATTGTCCATTTTACAACCATGGCAGGCGGTTTGGCGGCAGCCCAAGCTATCGCCAGCGATGATGACGTGACGCAAGTGAAAAGTATTCAAGCTTATCATCAAGGAGAAGTATCATGATGGAACGTGTCCCTATGACCCAAGAAGGTGCAGATGCGATGCGCGAAGAATTGGCAACGATGAAAGGCGAAAAGCGCCATTACATTATTTCCGCAATTGAAGAAGCATTGGCACATGGTGATCTATCTGAGAATGCCGAATACCATGCAGCTAAAGAAGAACAAGGTATGAATGAAGCGCGCATCAAATTGATGGAAGATAAATTGGCTCGTGCGCAAATTATAGATCCTAAAGCTATCAGCTCCGACAAAATTGTTTTTGGCGCCACAATCAACCTTGTTGATGTGGATACTGAAAAGAAAGTGGTATACAAAATCGTTGGCGAAGATGAAGCAAGCATAGAGAATGGCACCATTTCTATTACTTCACCGATTGCCCGCGCTTTGATTGGCAAAGAAGCAGGTGATGTAGCAACAGTGCGGGCACCAAGTGGTGAGCGTGAGTATGAGATTGTTGATATTGCATACAAATAAGTCATGAATAAGGTAAAACGAATTCATTTTGCAGGTTTAAAGCTTTGCTTGGCTTTGATGCTTGGCTTGTTGGTTGTGCCTGCTTACGTGGTTGCGCCGATGTTATTTTCAGGCCTTGAATCGGCACAAGCAGGCTTGCTTGCAGGCAAAATCTTTCATGTTTCAAATATTGCGATTTTAATATTGGCTGTGGCAGCTGCGGTGTTTAGTTATCGCATTGAGGTCAATAAAGCGACGTGGTATTTGTTGGCAGCAGTGGTCTTGATGGTGCTGATAAATGTGTTTGGTGTTTCGCATATGATGGCGATGATTAAAGCCGAAGCTGGTGATATTTCAGCATTAGAAGATAGCAATCCACTGCGTTGGGCTTTCGCCTTTTGGCATGGGTTGGGTAGTATTTTACAGCTTGTAAGTACACTGCTGATGGTTGTTTTGGTGATGAGAGGACAATGCCCAAGACCAAAAGAAGAGGCCACAGCTTAAGATGCGCCCCTTCTTCGATTGGTTCAACAAACACTTCGAAGATACAGAATTGATGAAGCTGTTGCTTTTTTTGCTTGCAGTTTTTGTGTTGTTAGCACTTGTTGGTGCCATACTTGCGCCAGCATTGGTCGCTATTGCGCTTGCTTATGTCTTAGAAGGTGTGGTGAGTTTGCTAACAGCCTGTAAGGTGCCGCGTATTTTTGCCATTGCCATTGTTGGCATTGGTGCGATGTTGGCAATTTTATTTGGTTTGCTTGCTGTATTGCCTGTGTTGACTGAGCAAATCGGTAGATTAATTGCCCAAATCCCACAATATGTGCAACTCTTGCGAGATACTTTGCATGAATTGCAAGCACGTTATCCCACGGGTGTGAATGCAGAATATTTGCAACAAGCTGTAGCCTCGGCGGCGGCAAAAATGCAGGAGTGGGGAGGCTTGCTTTTATCTGTTTCTTTATCTTCAATTTCAAACGTTATTGCCTTAGGCATTTATATGGTGCTGGTTCCAGTCTTGGTGTTTTTCTTGCTCAAAGATAAACAGCGCATTATTCATTGGTGCCAACAATTTTTACCTCAAGAGCGCAGCCTTCTGCAACGTGTGTGGCAGGAATTGGACATACAAATGGGCAATTATATCCGTGGGCGCTTCTGGGAATCATCTATGGTTGGTTTGGTGATGTGGATTGTTTTTTATGCCATGGGTCATCAATATGCACTTTTGCTTGCCGTGTTGACTGGCATTTCTGTTTGGATTCCTTTTGTTGGTGCGGCGGTGGTGACCATTCCTGTAGTATTGCTTTCCTATTTCCAATGGGGTTGGACAGATATGAGTATGTATAGTTTACTCGCCTATGCCATTATCCAATTGATTGATGCCAATATTGTGATTCCATGGTTATTCTCAGAAATTGTAAACTTGCATCCCATTGCCATTATTGTTGCAGTGCTGGTATTTGGTAGTTTCTGGGGCATTTTGGGCGTGTTTTTTGCCATTCCTTTGGCGGCCTTAGTGCAAAGTGTATTGGTGATTATTGCTGAACGCGCAACCAGCCAAGAAGGCAAGGCCTAAAAGTCTTTAAACAACTTTTCACGGTAGTGCTTTAATTCAGCAATAGATTCTTCTATATCGGCCAAGGCAACATGTGCGCCGTTCTTTTTCCAGGTCGGTTGATCGGGATACCAACGCCTTGCCAACTCTTTGACAGTGCTCACATCTACATTTCTGTAGTGCAACCAAGATTCCAAACGTGGCATGTAGTTCACTAAAAACTTGCGATCCTGATGGATAGAGTTGCCACACAAAGGTGAATCACCTTCGCATACATGTTTCCGAATAAAATCTAAGGTCTGTTGTTCAGCTTGTTGGAGTGAAATATTGGAGTCTTTTACGCGTTGGGTCAGCCCTGATTCGCCATGATACTTCTTACACCAGTCATTCATGTTATCCATTACGGCATCGGGTTGATGGATAATCAAATTGGGGCCTTCGGCAATCGTATTCAGCTGACCATCAGTGATTATCGTTGCAATTTCAATAATCACATCTTTGTCGGGATCCAAGCCCGTCATTTCTAAATCCATCCAGACCAAATAATCGCTGGTATTTGTGCTCATGATTCACTCCATACTTTCATATCCAAACCCAATAAGAAAAATTCTGGAGATGTTTTTCGGCTTGCTGTAGGTTTTATGTTTTTGATGCGTTTAAATGTTTTTCCCATTTCTTGGCGAAAGGTGTCATAACCTTCACCCATAAATGTTTTCATCAACACCGCACCACCAGGGCTTAAATATTGCTTGGCAAAATGTAGTGTCATTTCATTCAGACCAATCATGCGCATTTGATCAACAAGTTTATGGCCGCTCATTTCAGGTGCCATGTCTGAGACAACCAAGTCTACTTTCCTACCATCCAAAGCTTCTATAAGGGCTTGTTGTCCTTCTGGGGTATCAAAGTCGGCTTGAATAAGAGTGACGCCGCGAATAGGCGATAGGGGCAGTAAATCAATGCCAATAATTTTACCGTTGCCATCAATATAGTTGGTGAGCTCTTCGCTCCAAGAACCTGGCGCACAGCCCAAATCCACAATCACTGCATCTTTTTTGATGAAAATTTGGCTGGAATCAAGTATTTCGGTCAGTTTAAAAACCGCACGCGAGCGTTTGCCCTCTTTCTGGGCTTGTTTCACGTGTGGGTCGTTGGAATGGCGTTGAAACCATGCCGATGTTTTGCGATCTTTTTTGCTCTTACTTTGCTTCACGAAGTTTCCTTACGGGTGTTGTATCAAGCTTTGCAGGTATTAAACCACAAAGGCACACAGACAGAAAGTTTTTACAACAAAAAGAAAAAGCGACCCCAAAAGGAGTCGCTTTTAAAATATCATTTATCAATGATGACGATTAAAGTTTATCTGCTTCGGCTGCCAAATAAGATGCCACACCTTTTGCATCAGCAACCATACCTTTATCACCTTTGTTCCAGCCAGCAGGACAAACTTCGCCGTGCTCTTCGGTGAATTGTAGGGTATCAATCATACGCAACATTTCGTCTACGTTACGGCCCAAAGGAAGGTCGTTAATCACTTGGTGACGAACTTTACCTGCTTTATCAATCAGGAATGAACCACGAAGGGCAACATCGCCACCCAATAGGTGATATTGATCGCCATCTTCATCTTCAACTGAAATGTTACCTATCAATACATCGTAATCAGCAGCGATAGTTTTGGTTAAATCAGCTACAAGTGGATAAGCAACTGGGCCAATGCCACCATCTTTTACTGCTGTGTTACGCCATGCAACATGCGAAAATTGTGAATCCACAGAACAACCAATCACTTGCACACCACGTGCTTCAAATTCTTTGATACGATGATCAAAAGCAATCAATTCACTAGGGCAAACAAATGTGAAATCTAAAGGATAAAAGAACAAAACAATTTCTTTTCCTGCATAATCTGACAATGAAAATTCTTCGTTGATGCTGCCATCAGCCATCACTGCTGTTGCAGTAAATTGAGGTGCATCCTTACCAACTAATACGCTCATAATAAAAACTCCTTAAAGTGAAATGATGTGGCGAGAGCTTAACACAAAAAATAACGATGACGTAACCCTAAGTTTATAAGGTTTATATTTTTGAGGTATGATAAAATTATAACGATGTAATCTATCGTTTTATGGCTATGTCAGGTTTAAAATTTAGGCATACCTGGCATACCACCCATGCCCATTTTTCCTGCCATGGCTTGCATCATACGTTTGCCTTTGCCGCCTTTCATTTTCTGCATCATTTTTTGCATTTGGGCGAATTGTTTCAGCATTTTGTTAATTTCTTGAATGGATGTGCCAGAACCCGCAGCAATGCGTTTTTTGCGGCTACCACTAATAATTTTCGGATATTGACGCTCTTTACCCGTCATGGAATACACCATGGCTTGCATACGTTTGATGGGTTTATCATCAAATTGGCCTAAAGCTTCTTGTGGAACATTCATGCCAGGCATCATCTTCATAATGCCACCAATGCCACCCATATTCTGCATTTGGCCCATTTGCTCAGCAAAGTCCATCAAATCGAACTTGCCTTTGCGCATTTTTTTAACGGCTTCTTCGGCTTTTTCCTTGTCGATGGTGGCTTCCATCTTCTCAACAAGGCCAACAATATCGCCTTGGCCTAAAATGCGACCAGCCATACGCTCAGGATCAAACAATTCAAAGGCATCAAGCTTTTCGCCTGTACCCACATAACGCACAGGCACGCCAGTGCTAAAAGCAACAGATAAAGCAGCCCCTCCGCGCATATCCGCATCAGTCTTCGACATGATGCAGCCTGTCAGGCTCACAGAAGCATGGAAGTTTTCGGCAATCTCTAATGCTGTTTGCCCTGTCATGGCATCAAGAACAAGCAGGCGCTCACTGGCAGCTACTTTTTTCTCCACAGCCTTGATTTCGCTCATCAACACATCATCAACCACTTGGCGACCAGCGGTATCCAAAATCAAGACATGGTGTCCGCCAAGGCGAGCTTGTTGAAGTGCTGAAGCAGCCATGTCTTCAGGTTTTGTGCCTTTGCCTATCAAATAAGGCACATCAACACGTTCGGCTAAAAGTTGTAATTGTTCACGTGCGGCAGGGCGGGTGGCATCAACACTGGTTAAGGCCACTTTTTTACCTTGTGCGGTGAGTAAACGCGCAAGTTTACCTGCGGTAGTTGTTTTACCAGCACCCTGCAAACCGCAAAGCATAATCACCGAAGGAATTTTTGAGGTGTTTAAGTCGCGGCGTTGTCCACCAAGCACCATGGTGAGTTCATCATTAAGAATTTTGATGATGACTTGCCCAGGTTGCAGGCTTTTGGCCACATCAACACCCAAAGCGCGCTCACGCACAGCATCCATCAAATGCCGAACCACAGGCAGCGCCACATCTGCTTCCAGCAAAGCCATGCGCATTTCACGTAGTGTGGCATCTAAATCTGCTTCGCTAACCCGTACAGATCCGCGAAGTTTGTTGGCGATGGTGCCTAATTTATCGGTTAATGTGTTAAACATAATTTAAATCTCTCTTGGTCGTTTGCGATGATAAGCGCCAAGCATAACGATTGCAGGGCAAAATGTGAAAGGATGACTGCTGCATACAAAGAGCGTGGTTACACGATGTGTGAAATTGC
>JAJFLD010000197.1 GCA_021772875.1 Ghiorsea sp.
TCTACATATCAAGAAAAGTAAAACCAAAACAACGCAATACCTACCCGTTAGGCATGGGCAATCTTTGGTTGTCGCCGACTTCGATAACGATATGGATCAAGATATATATATCGTTCGTAGCTTGCCTTCTCACAACCTAGCCAACACCTTTCTCATCAATGATGGTACAGGTAATTTCACTGCCTTAGATACCGGCACCACAGGAAGTTTACAAGGCATTGGTGATGGCGTATCTACTGTTGATTATAATGCTGACGGACTCATCGACATTTTACTCACCAATGGTTCAGGAGCAAAGCTGCTTGCCAGCAATGGCCCAGTGCAACTCTTTAAAAACATTTCCTCACCTGCAAACCATTGGCTTGAAATAGATTTGATTGGCACAACTTCCAATATTGATGCTATTGGTGCAACTGTGCGCCTCAATACGGCTGGCACAATTCAAATGCGTCACCAATCTGGAGGAATGCATCTCTACACTCAAAACCATTCCCGTCTCCACTTTGGCTTAGGGCCCCATACATCTGCATATAGCTTAACAGTTCTTTGGCCAAGCGGCAGAAAAGAAATTTGGACAAACATTACAGCAAACCAAATTCTACAAGTTACTGAAGGAACAGGCACAGCTATCTAAATCAGCATTTGCCAATAACATAATTATTCATGGTTACATACCCTTCTATCAGTTTCCAACATCTCTCTATGATGGACGACATACGGTTTTCAGACGCATTTCATATTGGAAAAGGCTTTAACTTGCATCCTTGTTTTTAACAAGCTATTGTAACAAAAATGTGAGGGTGGAAGAAATAATGTCGCGTAATTTTATTCTTATCGTATTTGTTTTGGCATCTCTTCTGAGCTTATCATCTTCAAGCAATGCTCAACCACTATTTCAAGATGTCAGTCAAACGAGTGGCATCAATCTCTTAAGCCAAAGCTTTGGCGCGGGCTCTTGGGGAGATTACAATGGTGATTCGTTACCAGACCTATGGCTTGGTAACCATAGAGATCCACCCGCTCTATTTGTCAATCAAGGTAATGATACTTTTATTGATGTTGCCCCACTCGTTGTCCAATTTCCTCGCCCCTCAAATACAATCGATGCCCATGGGGCACAATGGATAGATCTTGATAGGGATGGCGATATGGATCTGGTGGAGCTGACGGGAGGGCGAAGTGGGCGCGGCCTTGAGCCTTCTCTGGTTTGGATCAATCAAGCAGGGCAGCTTATAGACAATGCTCCAGCATTAGGCTTGGACTACCCCGCATGCAGAGGTAGAACTCCCCTCGCTCTTGATTTTAATCATGATGGCTGGTTAGATTTGTTCATGTCATGTGCGGCAAGCGCAACAGCACCGTCTTCTTTTTTCACCAGCCAATCTGCTTCTTTTTTCCCTCCGCTCACTTTAGCCCCTGGAATATTACCACCAAAACCAAATCAATATGCCCAACTTTTTAAGCTTAGCATCGATGGCTACACCGAAGTCTACGCCCCTCAACACTTCGATGGCGGAGTGATTGTAGACACGTATACGTCACCATGGAGCAGCCACCAGAGCAAAACATTTAAAGGCGTAAGAGACTCTGCTTTTGCAGATATTGACGGCGACCTCATCGTTGATAAAATCATAGTGAAGAGTGATGCAGATGGCTCATTTTCAGACATTACTTCGGTTACAACCAATGAAGTTCACGCATCTTTTATTACCACCAAAGGAAGCGTAATCATCACTCAACTACAAACAACAGGCTCACTTAGTTTTGTCCTTGAATCTAACCCATTCAGAGCCAGTAATATTCATATTGGCGCTGCAAACACCATACCTAAGACACTTAGTTTCACACTCCCACCAACGGACCCCTTAGTCCTAGGTATGCCAACTTATATCCCTGGCACAGACTCTGGTATTTATATTGGCTATGACGCAGCGTTAACCACATGGACTATCGCCCAAACCAGCACATTGTATTCACCTGTCGCTGGGAAAATAACGAGTACTGCAGCTCTATCCATTGTAGGAACAACTGGTTTCCCTATTGTGTTAAGCAATCTATCTATCGAAAAAAGTAGCACCCAAAAGAGTCAATATTTGCCCATCCAATACGGACAATCCGTGGTCGTAGCCGATTTCGATAATGACATGGATCAGGACATTTATATTGTTAGTGCTCTACCTTCTCATAATTTAGCAAACACCTTTCTCATGAATGATGGTACTGGTAATTTCACAGCCCCAGTTACTGGCGCCGAAGGAAGCTTGCAAGGTATTGGCGATAGTGCATCTACTGTTGATTACAACGGTGATGGGCTCATGGATATTTTACTTACCAATGGTTCTGGGCCAAACCTTCTGGCTAGCAGTGGGCCAGTGCAACTCTTTAAAAACATTTCCCCACCTGCAAACCATTGGCTTGAAATAGATTTGGTTGGAACAACTTCCAATATTGATGCTATCGGTGCAACCGTACACCTTGATACAGGCGGAACGATTCAAATGAGACAGCAATCCGGAGGCATGCATCTCTACACCCAAAACCACTCTCGCCTCCATTTTGGATTAGGCCCTCATGCCTTGGTAAACAGCATAATGGTTCTTTGGCCAAGTGGTAAAAAAGAGTTCTGGTCAAATATTAGAGCCGACAAAATTCTTAAAATCACCGAAGGAACAGGGGCAAATGCGCCGCCGACTTATGCACCACCCAATTATACGCCACCACCTGCATATACGCCCCCAGTGAATACTACGCCAGCTGCGACTTCAAACAGCAGTTGTATGGCTCCAACATTCAGTCCACAAGTAGCTACCTTTATGTTTTATGCTTTTCTCTTTAGCGCTCTCACATTAATAAGGAATCCACCACGGTGGTCATTTAAATCAAGGCGTAAGACATAACACACCTTGCTTGAGAATAAATCACTTCTCACACAGGCTTTATCACCTTCAAATCTACAATGCTTAATGCTGAACAATTGTTACTTTATTAAATAAGATTTTATAAACACTTTATCCGTACCCAAACGATTCACCATTTCCCATGTTACATTGACTGTAATCCCTGCTGGTGTTTCTAAGACTGCTAACGCTGGACGCCGTTGTTCATCGGCTTGCCATTTTACCAATTGATTGATACGTATGATTTTACCCGTAGGCAAGCCAGAACGATCGAAAAATTCAAGAAAGACATCCAAGTCACCTGATGTTGACGTTGCTGTATAAGCAACAATCAACTCCCCATTTCTTAAAACCTTACTTGTTCCTCGATTTAAAGCCGTAAGCCCAAGATTCTTTGAAGATGCTGGAAGCTCCAGCGTATTCGACCAGCCACTACCAGGTGAATATTTTTTGATAAACATTCTAGGGTCTAGTGTCATCCACAAGATATTAACATCACCTGAATCATTGATTGTAACCATTGGCCGCAACTGCTTCATGAGGCTTTGGTTGGATTCAATCACCCATTCTTCAACAGCACCCCACACACCATCAGTTACAAGCAGCTGTTGCACAAATACAGATGTTGTCTGAAGAATTGCATCTTTAGCTGCCCACGCCACGACCACATTTCCCGATCTGCTCACAGCAATGCGCGAGACTCCCCACGTATGCTTGTCTGCCAGATCCACAATTGCTGCACGTGAATTTAATTGCTGGAGCCTATTTAAAGGGTTACCCGTAGCTGAGAAAAGTCGCGCAAATATTTTCAGCTGTCCCGATTGTACCGCATTCCAAACCACTACAAATCGCCCATCACCATTACGTTGTGCTAAATTGGGATGTATAACTACCTCACTCCAACCATGATCACCAAAACCAGAAGAAATATTTAGCGGCGGAACAAGAAACTGTCCATTTTTTCCTATGATGGCTGCAAAGACATCATGTTTAACGCCATGAACTTTATCCCATGCTACGATCTTATCCCAGACTATTACAAATGACTCTCCATTTGTAGATACAGCTGGGTGAAGTGCTTGTGCATCTAAAACGACATCACTCACAACCACTTGACCATACTGATCAATCAATTGCGCATGTACACCATTCCCTTGCCATACCACACAAGATAAACCTTTGTTATTTGTAGCAACAACTGCATGAGCACCAGCATCTGTCACTTTCGTGTCGGGATAACTAACAATTATCTGTTTAGCAAAAGAAGTAAGGGGAACCAACAATAACAAACCAAATAGAATGATGGGGAATGGTTTAATTTTCAAAGTATGTGCCTCAAAGTAGTTTCATAGACTATAAAGCTGATTGTCCGTACAGCATTGTCACGACTAAACAATACGTGTCAATTTTTCATGCGTATGAAACAGTTCTCAGATAGACGAAGTTATTAGGTTTAAGGCTATTTCATCTGTGGCGTTAATAAAAATAATGAAAGGCCGCCACTTTCGTGACGACCTTTTACATACAAATGTGTTGCTCTATTAAATTAAACTGAGTAATACATTTCCATTTCAATAGGATGTGGACGCATACGAATTTGATTTACATCTTCCATCTTCATGTCGATATACGCATCAATCATATCATCATCCATCACACCGCCCACTTTCAAGAAGTCGCGATCAGCGCTTAATGCTTCAAGTGCTTGATCCAAGCTGCTACATACAGTTGGGATTTTTAGCGCTTCTTCAGCAGGCAGGTCATACAAGTTTTTGTCTGCTGCTTCACCTGGATCAATCTTGTTGGCAATGCCATCAAGACCCGCCATCAACATCGCAGTATATGCCAAGTATGGGTTTGCTGTACAATCAGGGAAACGCACTTCAATACGACGCGCTGGGTCAGAATTGACCACAGGAATACGAATAGAAGCAGAGCGGTTACGATTTGAGTAAGCAAGCATTACTGGTGCTTCAAAACCTGGAACCAAACGTTTGTAAGAGTTGGTTGAGGCATTGGTGAAAGCATTTA
Organism: Ghiorsea sp.; assembly: GCA_021772875.1. Taxonomy (GTDB): domain Bacteria; phylum Pseudomonadota; class Zetaproteobacteria; order Mariprofundales; family Mariprofundaceae; genus Ghiorsea. The sequence goes on from JAJFLD010000197.1 coordinate 4,929, forward strand.
ATGCACGCGCATGTTTGATGATACCACCGATATACCACAAAGCTTCTTGTGAAAGGTTGGCATATTTATCGCCTGCAAAAATGTTTTTACCATCTTTCCAAACCGATTGATGTACATGCATAGCTGAACCATTATCATTAAAGATGGGTTTAGGCATGAAAGTCGCAGTTTTACCATGTGCATCAGCAACATTATGAACCACATATTTATACCATTGCGCACGATCGGCAATATCAATCAACTCACCAAATTTCATCGCCAATTCACATTGACCAGCAGTGGCCACTTCGTGGTGATGACATTCCATGTGAATACCAAGATCAGTCATTACCAAAGACATGTCATTGCGCATTTCGTGTAGTGTATCCACTGGCGGAACTGGGAAATAACCACCTTTCACTTTAGGTCTATGACCTGTGTTTCCACCTGCATACTCAACATGTGAATTCCATGCCGCTTCTTCAGATTCAATGGTATAACCAGAAGAACCCATGTCGTTGTGGTAACGCATGCCATCAAAAACGAAAAACTCTAATTCTGGGCCAAAGTATACAGTGTCAGCAATACCAGCAGATTTGATATGCTTCAATGCACGTTGGGCAACTTGACGTGGGCAACGGTTGTAATCTTGACCCGTGATGGGATCTATCACTTGCGATACCAATACCAAGGTTGAAGCTTCAAAAAATGGGTCAATCCGAGCGCTTTCAGGATCTGGAATCAGCGCCATGTCTGAATTGTTAATGGCACACCAGCCTTCAATGGATGAACCATCAAAAGCAAAACCATCTTCAAAGCTGTCTTCGCTTAATTCATGGATAGGAAAAGTTACATGTTGCCATTTTCCTTTTGTATCCGTAAAACGGACATCAACAAAATCACAGTCACTTTCTTCAATAAGATCAAAGACCTTTTTTATCGCATCGTTCACATCGCTCTCCTTATTCCCTTATAATCATTAAAAAACTAGCTACAATTCTATTTGTATGAAAGCTAACCTTTGCACAAAGCACACCCCTGTGCAATCAGAAAGCACGCTCACTTTTTTTGGTTGCCACTAATAACAACCCTTCAAGCAAACCTGCATCCACACTCACCAAAGCTTTAAAGCCCCAGTGTTCAAACAAGACATCCACTATCGCCAAACCTGCCACAATCACATCTTCACGGCCTTTTTCCAAGGCTGGAATCGCCAATCGCTCAGCATGTGTCATCTTTAATAAGTTATCTCGTAATTGCAAAAAATCTTCTCTGCTTAAGCTATAATTATTAATGCAGTTCACATCATACGTTTCTAAATTTTGGTGTATGGCGACCAAAGTTGTCACTGTGCCAGCTGTGCCTACCAAATGTCGTGGCAAAACCTGATCTTGAGCCCAAGAAGCTTCCACCCTTTGCAAACATGCAACAGCATGTTGTTTCATCTTGGTGTAGTCTGAAACAGATGTAGGGTTACTTTGCAAAAATAACTCTTTCATCCGCACAACACCCATCTTTTCACTGATGCTATCCACCAACTTACCTTGACTTACACGGCTAAATTCTGTGCTGCCACCACCAATATCAAACAACAACATATCTTGATTCAATTCTGGCTTCAAAACCGACTGCGCACCAAGCAAAGCAAAATGGGCTTCTGATTCACCCGAAATAATATGAATATTTAAACCCGTGGTTGCCAACACTTGCGCCACAAAAGCCTGACCATTGGATGATTCTCGAATCGCAGCCGTCGCCACAGCATAAATATCCGCAGCTTTGATACCAAATGACGCACAAACCTGCACCAGTGTTGCAAAAACCACCAATGCCCGTTGTTGCCCAAGCTCACTTAAATGCCCCGTTTGCTGCAAACCTTCACCAAGCCTGACAATATGATGTTGGTAATGCACCCTTCTCAAAATTTTATGTGCTGGGGATACTTCGGCGATAAGCAGGCGAACAGTGTTGGAACCAATATCCAATACCGCCCGCGTTTTAGCTAACATGCTGGAGAGAGTCTCTGTGTTTTTGTGCTAAATTAACGTAATGGTTTGCTGAGGTCTTAAAAAAATCTTTTTCTTGTGGCGTGAGCTCTCGCCGCTCACGTGCTGGGCTGCCTGCATACAAATAACCACTGCGCAAGATCTTGCCTTCTGGCACAAGTGAACCTGCAGCCAGCAAACAACCAGTTTCAAGTACTGCATGATCCATCACCACCGAACCCATGCCCACCAAACACTTATCTTGTATTTCGCAACCATGCAAAGTCACACGGTGACCAACGGTAACATCATCACCAACAATACAAGGCGCATCGGAGCTGTTGTGAATCATGGTGAAATCTTGGATATTGCTGCGCTTACCTATCTTGATGACATTGAGGTCGCCACGCAACACGCTTTGATACCATACCGATGATGCTTCACCTATTTCAACACGGCCAATCACATCAGCATTTGCTGCCAACCAAACGGACTGCGCAATCTCTGGCGAAACACCACCAAAACTGTAAATCATTTATTTAACTTGTATGACTTCTTCTTCATCTTGCATGATTTGACTGACATTTGAAGCCACATCATTTTCATCGACATGCGCACAACGCCCATTCACTGAAGCACCTTCAGTGAGGCTAATGACATGATATTGCACATCACCATTTAAGACACCTTTCGCACCAATTCTTAAACTATGCATAGCAAAAACATTACCATTGATATCACCATGCAACACCAAATTAGGCACGCTCACTTCACCTTTGATAAAAGCGCCTTCGCTGACAATTAAAGTACCATCTTTTTCAGAACGAATATTTCCTTCAAAACGCCCATCTATGCGGACAGCACCTTCAAAAGATAAATCGCCTGTAAAAACAGAATGCACACCAATGAGTGTATCAATATGTTGGGGTTCTTTCATGATAGGTTCCTTTTTTTCTTTTCTTCGCAGCATATTATTCATTCCCTTGAATAGGTACTATTTTTCTTAACACTTCTTTTGATCTTGAATCGTAAACAATAAGCTCCAGTCGTTTGGGTAGCCATGTCTCATGCCAATCAAATTTACGTTGTAAAAAAATGTGTGATTCTATGCGATATTTCATCTTCGATTCGCCAAGAGTCACACGTCTGCCTTCATCATCCAAGGCAAAGATAGCATAATGCCCCAGTAAAAATCTAGGGTAACTCCCGCCTTTAACAAACAACGACTTCCATTCTACCGTTTTTTCAGCATCCCAAACCGCCGTGCTTTCTAAAACATGGATGCCTGTTCCTTTTCTTTCATCCAAGATGCTTTTATACATCAACAATTGTTTATTCACATTTACAATTTCATTTTCTTGTAAACTCAATTGCTCTTTAAGGCTATTTAGTTGTTCATCTTTTAGGTTGTTCACTGTAATCGAATCAGCAACTTTACGATTCATCTCAATATTTTGTCGCTTTAATTTCATGTTTTCAGGGATAATTTCTTGCGTGCTATGAAAAGGTGCATACCATGAACCAAGCAAAAACGGTGCGCCAATGAGCATTAGAAATACACACATCAATGTAATAAAACGCACTTTAAGATTGCGTGCTGGGCGCGCGCTTTCCGCATCCATCATCACAATTTGTCTAGGTTTCAACCAAAAGGAGAACATCAGCTAAAGTTATGGCCAACTGGCATTAACTGCCAGCCCCAATGTTTCCTCAAAACCAAACATCACATTGGCATTTTGAATCGCTTGCCCTGAAGCACCTTTGAGTAAGTTATCAATGCAGCTCACAACCACAGCTTCAGTCTCACTCAACACAACCAGCCCAATATCACAACGGTTGCTGCCTTTTACAGCACCCGTCGAAGGCAATTGACCAAGCGGCAACACATTCACAAATGGTTCGTCTTTGTAGGTTTGCATTAAAACTTCATGCCATTGTTGGCTATCTTTTCCTGTTAAATGGATGGTACTCAACATACCCCTAGTCATGGGGATAATATGAGGCACAAAACGAACCGTGACATCTTGAACACCATAAGCCGAAGCCCATTCTTCCATCTCCCATGCATGTCTATGTTTGGGTAGACCATAAGCGGCCAAACTCTCATTAATTTCGCAGTACAATAAACCTGTCTTGGCTGCGCGCCCAGCTCCAGATGTCCCTGATTTGGCATCAATTACAATGGATGTCGCTTGAATAAGTTTGCTTTGTAATAAAGGGATAAGCGGTAGCAATACCGATGTGGGATAACAACCTGGATTGGCAATCAACTTTGCTTGTGCTACTTGCGCTCTTGCAAACTCAGTCAAACCATAAACTGCATGATCTAACAACTCAGGATAAGGATGACTTAAACCATAAGCCTGTTCATAATTTTCCAAATTGACGTGTCTGAAGTCAGCGCTCAAATC